>JAJYYD010000137.1 GCA_021801305.1 Thermoplasmata archaeon | reverse complement strand
TGAAAAGAATTACTGAATCAGTAATCAGTAACCATCCTAACATTTTCCTAATTATAGTGTCATAGTTGAATGATACCTGAATTAAAAAGGGGTTCCTGGAATAGAAGAAATTGATTCTATTTAGGCAGAAGGATCGTTTCTGACGTGTTTCTCAGTGGAGTTTAACCTGGTCAATAAGTATCTCTAGGGGGAACTGAATTTTAAGATAGTAATCAATTCAATGAACATTTATTCTCAATATGAATTAGATAAGGGATCACAAACACCAAAACTATGCAAGAGGATCCAAGGTGGTTCGAATCCAGGAAATGCGGATTAGTAGTTTATCGGACGGTTCTTCCCTATAGCAGGTTTTATGTTATAATAACTTGACTCTTAATCCAATATTTGCAATCTCTTTTTTTTTTTAGGAATTCATGGTCAAAAGTCAAAAAACTATCTGCCTCTATTACAACCCCAGCGGCGATATGCAATATATCTAATGTCCGCATCCTTATAGTGACTCCGAACTCACTTGCCTTACTGACAACTTACAAAACTTTAATGATAACAAAGCTCACAGAAATAAACATGCTAAAGCAGGTTCGGAGAACTTCGAATCCCCGACCTATAGGGCAGGTTATTGTCTAAAAACCTAAAAATAATTAACAGAATAAGAACAACCGCTATAATTCAATAAGACTCAACCGTAAGTCTGCCGATGTTTGAGAAATGGTTAACATTTCTAGTCAGAATGGTCTCCTCATTAGTTATGCATATCCCTGCTATCATAGCATCTTCTGGATCAATGGTAAGTCCCCTGCGTTTTTTGTCTGCAAATATTTCTCCAGCCTCTCTTGCAGAATCAAAATCGAAGTTGTGAACTACAATATTTCCAAGAACAATGTCGATTTTATTCTTCTCCTCTATTGGCCTGGTACTTAAGTTAAGTCCCACGTATAGTTCAAAGATGGAAACTGTAGTTATGTTGACCTGCACACCATCTTTTTCCAGGTCCTCACCCTTTTCTATGGCTGAACAGTCTCCCCTCATTACATCTATAAGGTATGTGGTATCAGCAATCATTAATGATGTGACCTCTCACTAAAGTCTTGGTATCTTATTCTGCTCAACTTCCTCGCATCATTTATATTTTTCAGAATCGATTCTGCCTCATCTTGTGTAAGTGTTCCACTGAGGTCTAGAATGGTCGCTTTGTTTGTTAACCTGTTTATCACGTCCGTGAAACTTTCATTCTTTCCCTTGAACTTCTTCAGCCTGGAATAGGCTTCGTCTGAGATTGAAATGTTCTTGCTTCCCATGATGTTACACATATATATGTGTATGCACTATTAAGCTTTCCTAAGCCGATAGAATAAGTGACTGCAATAAATCAGTAGTGTGGCTTCAGTCGATATTCAAACCGTTATTTTGCCGATTGGAGAGGTTATTGCTAATATTACTATAAATAAATATATTGTTTTCCAATGGGCAAATGGTTCTTTTATGCTGCATCCATTTTATTGTCATTTGGGGCGGTCATGCAGTCTTTGTCTTATTTTAACCTGTTTCCAAACAATTCGGGATATACTCTCCTGCTAATGTCTGCCGTAGTACTCTCACCTTGGTTACCAGCCCTTTTATTGTTTTTTTGCCTTCTATGAATCTACAATCGCACCTTTCTGAATTTTGTTGTTCGTCCCCCAAATATTCATTTCATCAAGAACCCATTTTCCATTTGTCTTGCGGTCGAGCACTTCTCCTCCTTCTTGTAGAGTTGTCCTATTGATATTCATGTTCCCGCTTAGTTTCTCTTTAAGTACGTCCCTAGTTTTGAATACATTTATGTTGTACTTTTCAGCCAACCCTTTTGATAATGTAGATTTTTCAGAAGAAATCTGACCAGAGAGTAGTATTATGTGGTTAGGCATTGGTAAAAATGAGAGACTTTTGTATATTAATTTATTTTATAATTCCTTTGCTCTCCTATGAGTAATTCCTATTAATTTTAAAGTCTTAATAAGCCTCGTTGAAATTTATATTGGTTAGACTCATATTCAAGGGACATTAATTTAAATCAAAACCTGTGTTGGAACTTGCATGGATAAATCAGAATTGTTAGACATAGTAAAGGGATTGGAATTTGACACAGAGTTTGTATTATTGGAGAAAGACGGTGTAAGATTATACATTAACAGACCTTCTAAGGTCCCTCCAAGATTTCGAAGTTATGACTTGAAGAAGAATTTCCAGATTTGGATGAGTGAAGGCCAAAGGACTTTCAGACCTAATCATTTAAGGTTATTGCTTGACCTTAATCTTAGGATTAGGAGCAGACCTGAACTCAAAAATAATCTTTTGATTGGCTTTGACAAAATATTCTATGGCGAAGACCCAAAAGACGCTTTAAACTCGCTTGAGAAAGAGAATTTCAAACACTTCTTGAACCCAATTCTCTTAATTGGATATCTAGCTCAAGCTTTCATCGTAGAACAAGAGTATGGCTACAATAAAGAAAGTAATTACAACCCTCCTTCATTATTCTTACAAGGTTGGGTAAGGCAGTTCATCGACAGCCCAAAAGAAATTGACAACCTTGCTATGAGTGTCGCAAATCGACAACCTCCAAGTTCAAGATACGTAGATTTGGAAAACAAAAAGAGCAAAAAGTACGCGGGCAATCTGAAACCTATGTGGTATATGGATAGATAATCATCATCTCTGGGGCCTTTCTTCGAATAATATAAGAAAATATCTCCATATCAAGACTATACTCAATAGTTATGTTTATTAATAGTTATAAATATACACCAATAAGGATAGTGTTGTGGGTTGAGTAAAGTAGCACTGAATATCACTGTAGATGAGGACGTTTTGTCAGATTTTAAGAGACTTTGCATCGATAAAGACATAAAGGTTTCAACCAAGATAAATTCACTAATGAGGCATTGGGTAGAAGAAAACGGAGACCGAACTAATGAACCATAAAATCTACTTTGGGGACTGTCTAGATATACTGAAGGAACTGGAAGACGACTCAATAGATATGGTGTTTGCTGACCCTCCGTATGGGATGTCCAAATCTAAGGGCCTCAGTTGGGCATACAGTAAGCACATCACAATGCAAGAGGCATGGGACATATTCACAAAGGATTCCCTCTTCGAATTCAACTTAAATTGGATTAGTGAGGCTCTACGTGCAGTAAGGCCAGGAGGGAGCTTCTGGGTGAGTGGTTCATTTCACAACATATATCAATTGGGTTTTATCCTGCAACACCTCGACATGAAAATAAACAACAGCATAGTTTGGTTCAAACCGAATGCTCAACCTAACATTACTACAAGGATGTTTACAGAAAGCACTGAACACCTTATATGGGCAGTGAAAAATCATTCCAAGGAAAAATGGACATTTAATTATGAAGTCATGAAAGGGTTAAACGATGGTAAACAAATGAGGAATATGTGGTCGATTCCATTAACACCCAAGAGTGAAAAATGGGCTGGTGAACATCCGACACAAAAGCCCTTTGAATTATTGAAAAGGGTCATTTTATCATCTACGAATGAAGGCGATACAATTCTGGATCCTTTCCTAGGTTCAGGCACCACTTCAGCAGTTGCTGAATACTTTGGGAGAAACTCAATTGGCATAGAGAAGAATAAGGATTATCTTAGCATAATCCAAAAAAGATTGAATCCGCCACAGAAAAGTATTCAACACGAGAGGTTAAATGTGGAATATATTGAAAAATAACCAAGGTCAATAATTCGAAGAAGACTTGAAAAAAGACTTTATGAATAACAAAGTTTTCAGAAGAGACCCTGACTTTAGATTTGGCATATTGAAACGATATGGCACAAAATGTGCTGTTTGTTCCATTTCTATTGAAGATATCATTGAAACCGCGCACATAGTAAAAAAAAAGACAAAGGGTCTGACGATATTAGGAACGGAATTCCCCTATGTGTAAATCATCATACCTTGTTCGACAGGCATTTCTTTAGTATCAATGAAAAATACAAGGTAGTTGTTTCAAACTACTATGATAGGAAAGAACTCTCAATTACGGAGGAAGATGTCACTAAATTAAAGCACCCTCCAGAAAAACTAGCTTTGAATATCAGAATCAAAAAATTTGTTAAAGCTACGAACGGAATGAAATGAACTTTAATATTATGGTGCTAGTGGATTGATACTTAGACAGACTTCTGCAACTCCGTTTAAACATTTCTCTTCATAACTATATTACTTGCATTACTTTCAAGCTGGTCCAACCCTAAGTTCTCACACAGTCAAAACCAAAATATGGAATACTTTCTCGCCAACGTCATAAAGTAACTCTTGAAATTGCTCTCAGAGTTAAACAGAGATTAAGCGGGTCCGAGGGGGAGCGGAGAAAATTGTTCGCCTGATAATTTGACATTTCTAGAGGTGCCCCTATGCTTGCCTTATTAGATATGAGACCTCAGTCATTATTACATTCAGAAGCCAGAAAGAGAGGTCTCTCTGATCTAACCACTAATTCCCTGATTGAAGAGTTCGAAAGGGAAAACTGGAGGGTCCCAGTCTCATTTGAAGATTTGCTGGAGGTGCTTGAATGAAGCCCGTTATCCCTGAGAAGAACCAGAACCCATTTCAGGGCATGTTCCGCCAGCTCAGATCTGCTGATCCGGAAGACCTGAAGGGTGCAGCCAGCATCCTTCAGTTTGTTTTCAAGGGGATGAAGAGATGATCACCCTGAGGGACAGTCAGATTCAGTCCAGGATCTGTACCTTCATCCGGATAGAAAGGCCATACACACTGGCGGCCAGCGATGCCGGGATAATGAAGATCGTTGACTATGACCTGTCAGAGGCTGAAAGGCAACTGGAGATATGGATGTCCAACCATCCCGATGACTTCATGGTTCTTGGAAAGAATCCCCTTTCCATCAAAATATATCCAACATTCTTCGAAGACCCTGAACAGAAGGCCCAGCGTGATATTTTCATAAAGATGAGAGAAAGGAGGTATGGAAGATGAACTCCTGTTTTTCTGACTCCAGAATTAACATATATACAAATTCCGGAAACCCTTATGCTCAGCAGAACCGCTCAGGGATTGTTTCAGGAATTTTCATATATATCAAATTCCTGAGGTCTGCCTTCCGCAGAATCAGTAATTCTCTCTTTTTTCCTAAATTAAATAAATATTTAAAATATTTATTTATTATTTATTTTTCTTTTTTCTTTATTCTTTTTTTTCATTTTAGATTGGGTGCAGAGGAGGTGTATCATGAATAAGACGAAAGCTGGAAGGCCAACCATAGGAGAATCAAAGCTCGTCCAGAGGGCCATCACATCATCTCCTGATATCGAGGAGTTTCTGAGGAAGAATCCATCCATCAATGCCTCTGATGTATTCAGGAAGGCAATACATGGAATGATGCCAAGAGACTCAGATTCCATAAGACTTACAAAGCTTTCAGAGGAAATATCAGGCATGAGGGCAAAACTGTCCATCAAGGAGGCAGAGTACGAGAGTCTCCGCAAGAGGGTGGAGGAGAGGGACAGAATCCAGCTGGATCTCAGGCTTGAAAGGGATTGCCATGCCTGGTATCTCAGATCACTGGAGCAGTCAGGTGTTTTTAGAGTATTCAGCAGTGAAGCTGTCGACCCTGTCATGTTTGTACAGAATGAGATCAATTCCGGGTCAATAAAACACTACGAAGTCCAGATAGCTAACGGCAAAGTGAAGCTGACGGAAAGATCAACACCAAATGCAAGAAGGAGATTGAGGCAGTTTCTTCATGGGGATGTCCTTGAACCTATACCTGCAAGGACATGGGTAGCTCCTGGTCTTGAGGTCCTCAGGTCCACGTATGGGCTTTCCATCGACTTCAACCAGTTCCAGGAAGATTTCCTTGCTAACCTGATTTCTGGAGATCTCCCGATCGAATATTTCCAGAAATTCAAGCCAGCCATCATAAAGGAGAGCATAAAGACAGAGATCAAGATGAGAATGGAGCCCCACTACAGGACCATTTCACTGGATGCAGGAGGTAAGAATTGAGATGACCTCTCTATTTTCTTTCTCTGACAACTGGATGGAACTTTCCCTGTCAGATCCCAGGGCATTCGTTGATGAGGTTGTCCGTCGCTTTGTATTGTCAGGGGACTTCAAGCATTTCATTGACCTGATAAGGAACGGGGCCAAAGCCGATAAGTCATTCCTTAAGGCGAAGAGCGGCATCAAACCTGGTGACTGGATTGTAAAGCCATATTCGCCGCATCTTGTGAATGTACTCAGGAAAGCGGTTGAGAAGGGGAGATTAATGGAGAAAGGGGGTAAGTGAAATGAAGGGTCCATTAATGAAACTTCCAGGTAACAGGGAGGAATTCCAACGTCAAAGGGTAGAAGCTGAGGAAAGGGTCAAGGAACTTGTACAGAGGGAAAGGTCTCTGAAGGATTCTTACGTGAGGACTTCGAAGCAACTCCAGGCACAAATATCAAAGTTGAATCGGGATCTCAGAGAGTCAAAGGCCAGACTTGGTAGATTTCAGAGGGAGAACAGAACTGCGAGGAAAAAGCTGGCTGAGGAGAGGGTCAGGCTCAAAAAGGACCTCTCAACGCTCCAGAGTCGTTATAACAGCATGATTCGCAGGACTAGGGAGAAGGTCAGGAGACAACCCGGAGAAGCATTTGAGTTAATGGAGAGGGTTTGATTTGCCTTACAAAGACCCAGCAAGACAAGCTCAGTATATGAGGAAATGGAGAAGAACTCACCTTACTGATGAAAGAAGACAATGGGCGCAGCTAACAAGGAGGACACATAAACACGCTGGTAAAAAGGTATCCATCACGGTGGAAGAATTGCTGGAACTGCTTGGAGATTCCTGTCCGATATGTGAGAGCAGATTCGTCTTCCACGCAAGAGGAAAGGAAAAAATATACAGCCCAACGGCGGATAGAATTGACAATAACGGGCCACTCTCGATAAAGAACACCCAGGTAATTTGTTTGCTCTGCAACACAAGGAAGGGGAGTAAGGAGGTAAGCTGATGCCACGAAAGGACCAGAATGAGTACAACCAATATATGAGAGAGAAGATGCGGGAGTACCGCAGACAGAAGAGGAATGAGATCAACAATAAATCCGTTAATCCGTTAATCCAAAGCGTTAATCCTATTAACCCAACTGTTAACCGTAAACCCGTTAACCCTCGGTTCTCAATGGTATCCGGTGCCTATGAGGATGGATTCTGGGTAGGAATATGCCCCAGATGCAATCACCATAACAGATTAAACCCTAAGAGGTCATTCAGGCCTGAGAGTGTGTGTGAGCACTTTCAGCAGCTTGAAACACCGGGAACTGCATCTCCCCTTTTATTCAAAAAGGTTCGTGTCAGGATTAACAGGATTAACGTTAATCCGTTAACCCAAGGAGTTAACCCTGTTGAGAGATCATACATTCTGTCATACAGCCGGAACAAATATCAGTTTGTTCTTTACTCAGTAGATACCGAAGGCCGTAAAAGTCTGATCAGGAGTTATGCAAAAGGAGAAAAGGTTATCCTCGGAAATGTTCAGATTGAGTTGACATGGAGACCTGATTCTGAAGCTGTCAAAGACTTGCAGGAGGCAACTGAGAGATGACACTTGCGAAAGTAACCTGCCTGGATTGCGGTTGGACATGGACAAAAAACTGTGGACTTGGATATGAAGCTGAAAAGTATTTTTATATGAATTACAGGCCTGAATGCCCATCCTGTAAACAGGACCTAGGAACCTGGAAGACCGAGGAAGTCATAGAGGTCAGGCTTCCATTGACTGATGATGAGATATCACTCTTCTCACTGGCTGGAGGCATTAAATGACCGCAAAAGGATCAGCAGCTGAGGGAATTCTCCTCAAGATGCTTCTCCAAAATGGAATAGAGGCTGAGCATGGATCTCCATCTAGGCCTGGGGATATCATTGTGCCGCCAAACGTGATAATTGAGGTAAAAGACCCAAAAGGAAACTCATACAGCTTCAAACAGCATTCCGGCAAGGGAGGAGCCCAGTGGAAAGCACTGAAAGAAAAGAAGGAAAGGTTCCCGTGGCTTGAGATTTACTATGTTGTGCGATTCAATAGAAGAGAGTGGAGATGTTTTGAATTTCCCAATCATACGAAACCTTTGCACATTGGGTTTGGTATTCCTGTAAAAGAGTTCCTGAAATTTCTTTTTGAAAAACAGAGGAATTATTCATGCATGGAGGCTGGTGCAGTATAGAGAGAATTACAGAATTGCCAGAGGAATGGATGCCCGTTTTGTATTACTTGTCATCAGTGGAAGGATGCAATGCGCTGCCTTTGGCCAGAACCCCAAACGAGATTTCTAAGTACTTAAAAATTCCAACAACTAAGGTGAGAATGATTTTATTGGAAATGTACAAACTGGGAATTTTAGAAAGGCGGACAAGAGGATTCCGAAACGGTCATCCAGTAAAAACGTTCTATATTTTAAAACGAGATATGGAAAAATAATTAATACTGCGGGCGCTTAAATTGTAGAGGAACATAGTGTCATGGAATGCAAATCTTGCAAAATACCACAAATAGATAAGGTGAAAGTTTCCATCAGTATAGATGCTTCATCATTTATTCCCGATAAAATCTCAAAGCCAGATTGCGTTATATATTATGAAACAGCCGGGACATGCTTAATGGAGTGTAAGACGGCTTATATTAAAAGAGCTGTTTATCAGTTTGAGTCCTTTCTAACATTCCTTTTAGATAAGTGGGATGCGTTTCTATCTGCTGAAAATTTACCTAAAAATCTGCCGTTTCCTAACAGATTCATCCTTTATATGGAGAAGGGTATCGGAAAGGAACATTATACTTATGAAATAGAGAAAAACACCAAAAGGCTAAAAGTCAAAAAAGATGGATATACGAAAATACTTAATCGAGCTTATATTGAGGTTTATAGTCAAAGAGACCTTGACAACATGAAGAGAAATTTGCATAATTTCGGAGGTGGATGATTATATGCCGATAATGGTGACACTGTCCGATGCTGTAAGAAAAAAAGATTCTGCAGTTTCACTAGAGCTAACTACCAATTTCTTGCATATTCTGCAAGACACATTTGAGTTTAATCATAAAAGCATTGAAGTTTGGGAAAATGAAACCTCCCGTTCCCTAGGAGGTAAATTGATCGAAAAAGTTGAAATAAAAGATGAAAAACTCATCAATGAGACTTTTGTTAACCTGACAGATCAGTTACTTAAATCAAACATCTTAATCATAAGGGGGGAGATAAAAACTCCTAAGAAATTGGATCTATGGGTCCAGTTTAATATCTGGTCCAGCGTTAGGAAAGTGTATTCAGACGTATTCATAGATACATCTCCGGAAGAAAAGGATACGATTATTGATGTTTTTTGGACCGAGCGCGGACAATCCTTAGCGGTAGATTTCATTAGCAAAATATCCCATATCCGTACAGCAATTGATGGGAAGAATCATAAAACAGTCGTAGAGTGTATAATAAGTCCATTAGTAGACGATGCTAGTGAATTAGAAGTTGATGGATTAGTCGGTTTCTATTCGTCCAAAGCGAAACCTTACTACCTTCTTAAAAGGATAATTTCAAACCTGATTAGATATTCTGATAGTGCTACAAATTATAGGGAAAAGTTGGATTTAATAAACCTTGATAAATTATCAAGAAAGATATACGAACTTGGCATAGTCCGGAATAAATTTGAAGTGATTGACAAAAGAGTAGTACCAATATCAATCGGAAGTACCTTCTTCAAGGCCAGGGATAGAGAAAGTTTCAAGTCCTTCGTAGAGGATGTTAAGAAACAAATTGTTGAACCATCTCTTGAACCTCTTGATTACGAAAAAGCAATTTTAACAAGGATAGAAAACAATTTAAAAAAGTGGAATGTGCAGAGTTTAGACGAAAATTAGATACAACATAATTCTACCTAAACTCTAGGGTTATACTATATAAAGAACCGATGATTATCATTATTCAAAGCTAATCGGAGAAGCGGAAGCTCTATTCCTCCGATTAGCTGGGGTTTCCGTTTCTTCCGGTTTGCGGAGGAAACCTCATGAAAAAGAATTCCGCAAATAAGGTTAAGAATAGTTCTGATGGAAAGAGATGGAGTAACCCTAACTGGTCCCTTGGTGCAGTTATAGTGGCCCTTCTTGGTACGTTTCTCCTGCTCGTGTCATTGCTGTCAAGGCCTCAGTTCGTAATATCAGGCCACACAGTAATTCTGACTCAAGGCATAGTGGCTCCTGCAGTCCTTATGGGTGCAATAATATGGGCGATAGTTGAGTTCTTCACCCCACCAGGAAGGTCCATTTCAGATCTCCTGGTCCGCATCATACCTGCATTCATTGTCGGGGCATTCCTTGGTGGCCTCCTTGGGTACCTGTTCAATTTCGGAAAGTACGTAATTGAGCCGGCTTTCAATGGAAACGCTGATGCCCTCCTCTTCCTGGTATCTGTCCTTGTGGCAGGCCTCGCAGTTACGTGGAACGCAGCATGGTCTCACAAGCATGGGTTCAGGGGACAGAAGGGCAAAGGTAATACGGTTCTAACAAAGGCAGAATCAGGAACATCCAAGGGTGCAAGGGGTATGCTTGCCCTCCTGATCATTTTCATTGTGGCAATACTGATAATTCCAGTGGGAGCGGGCCTAGGCGGCCTTTTCGTATCCGGGCATGACAATTCTCATGTTCTACAGGATCAGAGTGTTGTTGAGTATGTTTCCGGTCCATCAGGACCAGTTCCATTCGGTCAGGCCAATGGCACGGCAACCTTTGATTTTCCATCAAGCACAGTGAATAACACCACTACCTATTCGCACACCGTATATGTGGAGAGCAACCTTACTCTTGCGGAGCTCAACAATTTCGCTGTATCAAAGATAATTCTGGCCGCAAATGTCAAGGATTTCAATGTCACCATGGGCACTGGAACAAACAAATCTACCTTCACGCCCATAGAGACTGGATCAGCCGGAAACTTAACTTCACTGGCATTTGCCATTTCGCCTGATCTCCTGTCTGGAAATCAGTCCACTCCGGTGACCTTCGAGATTTCAGCAAATCTGACCTCGATGAGCATCTCCCTGTCAGTGTATGGGGATAACGGGCTTGTCACTGTATTCGGACCTTACCCTGTGATGCAGATCTCTTACATCATAGGGGCAGTGATTCTTTTCGCGAGCTCGTTCCTTGAGATTTCAGTGTATGACATTTCATTGAACAACAACCCCGTTGCAAAGAAGGGAGGGAGAAAGGCATGACATTCATTCATCTCATCGCTGCCAGGGTGGTAGCGGCGTCCTCCTCTTCATCCATTGGAAGCACCATATTTTCCGGGCTATGGAGTGTCATACTGTCCCTATTCAAGTCAATAGCATCTGGTCTTGGCAATCTCTTCAATGAGATGATGTCAGGGTTCGGCCAGTCTGTTGTCCTCATGTTCCAGTCATTCGGCTTCTCCATGTCAGGGTACGGGGTATGGGCACCGGTGATGTTTGTGATAGGCCTTGGACTGGCCATTCTCGTTGGATACCTGTTCTTCACCTTCATAGACGCTGAGAAGGACGTGACCGGGTTTGAAACTGCCTTGTGAGGGGAGCCCTTGAATGTCCTTCACATCCTCCCTTCTGAATATCCTGCTGGATTTCTTCCATTCCGTAGTCTCCGCCTTTGCAGTGGATCTCCAGTACGAGATGGGATGGATAGGAGGGAAGATCTCAATTCTGTTCTACAGCTGGGCGGCATCAATCTCCGGTTTCGGGATATGGATTCCATCCGTCCTGGTCGGGATAGTGGGCGTGACAGTGGCCGGTCTTTATGTGGTATTTGTGGTATTCGATGCAGCAAAGGATGTGGTGGGCTGAATGGCATGGTGGCAGAATCCATGGCTTCCCTGGAACTATCCCAAGGATCTATCCAATTCCTTCATCCATCAGCTGGAGAATGGCCTCCTATATCTGTTTGCAGACATTCTCAATGGGCTGTTGACGGTCATTTCTTCGATCTTCGGCCTGATAATGTCAATATTTCAGGGCTTCATTGGATTGCTTGTGGACATTGCTATTGCAATGGGTCCCCTGGCTCTTCCGGTATCTGTGATTGGTACTGCCGTTATGATCGGGATCGGATTTCTGGCTTTCCAGCTGGTGAAGGATACCCCGGTGGTTGGCGCATTCGTTTAGGTGGTGCTAATTGAATATACCCAGGAAAGCTGGAATAACAATTCTTGTTTTAGTGATAGTTCTTTCCGGCATTGGTATTGCAGGTTTTCAAGCCCTGAGCCACTGGGACCCGGCCCAACCACATCAGAATCATGCGGGCATCCCAGAACCAAAGGCCTATGATGTCTCCGCACCAGCAGGGTCAACGACAACAGTTTACTACGGTCAAACTGTATCATTTCCGGGGTTTTCTGTATCGTCATCAGGTTCCGCTAGCAACGAACATACTTCAGAGAGTACCAGTGGTTATCCGGCCCCCAGTTACCCATCTTACCCCGGAACTCCGGGATGGACATTGAGTATTGCTGGAAATAGTGTTTCAAGCGGTGGATCATCCGGGAGCGGATTGTCCTATTCCCAGCATTACACGAATTCACAATCAACAAGAAGGGTGGGCAATACAGAATACACTGACTACTTCACCACTGCGTACTCCACCACTTCATGGACAGGATACAGTATGTCAGGTACCTCCTATGAGGTCACATCCTATGGGTCATCGGGAGGTTCCACGCAGACATGGGAAATATCCATGGGTTCAGGTTCTGAATCCGGGTCTCTTGACATATACGCGCCATCTGTATCCATATCATCAAGCGCAAGCACCACAGATGCCGGCGTCTCGATCTCCCTCTCATCATCGGTTTCAGGCACGACAGGTTCTCTCTCCTACTCATGGTCATCATCCGGTGGTTCATTCTCCTCCACAACTGCATCCAGCCCATCATGGTCAGCCTCTTCAGCCGGTTCTTATACCATATCTCTAAAGGTCACTGACGGCGCAGGCTACACCCAGGGCAGTAATACGATCACAATCACCGTTGATTCTGATCCATCTGTGTCCTTATCAAGTTCAAAAAACCCATCAGATGCCGGCCAGAGTGTTACCTTCACAGCTTCTGCTTCCGGAGGGTCCGGATCATATACAAACTACAATTTCTACCTGAATGGAAACTCTGTCCAATCAGGTTCAAGCAACCAGTGGACAGAGGACTTCACTTCCTCCGGTTCAAATTCAGTATATGTTGCAGTTACAGATAGCAATGGGGGTTCCGGCCAGAGTTCAACACTCTCCCAGACTGTAAATTCCGATCCATCTGTCTCCATATCTTCCAGCCAGAATCCCACGGATTCCGGAATAACTGTTGAATTTACATCATCTGTTTCAGGCGGAACTCCTGGATATAGCTATTCCTGGTCAGTGAATGGGAACACATTCTCAACCCGGGATATCAATGTGTCATTCAGCTCATCCGGTTCATACTCTGTACAGCTTACGGTAACAGATGCGGCCGGTTATTCGGTTTCCAAGACAATAGCTGAAACCGTAAACTCTAACCCAACGGTATCAGCATCATCCAATGTCAGCAGTGCTGATGTTGGCTACCCCGTAGAATTCTCCTCCACTCCAAGCGGCGGTACTGGCAGCTATTCATATTCCTGGACCTTGAACGGGAAGCAGATATCCACTTCCCAGGACTTCTCCCATTCCTTCTCGTCCTCCGGGTCCTACACCATGACAGTGACAATAACCGATTCAGTCGGGGTGCAGAGCACTGCCTCTGTCACTGTGGATATCAATCCGAATCCATCTGTAACGGTATCATCATCGCAGAATCCAACCGATGTGGGAAACTCTGTGACATTTTCATCTTCAGAATCAGGAGGTACTGGCACAGACACATATGTATGGTACATCAATGGAGTTCAGGAATCCACTGCATCGTCATTCTCCTATTCATTCTCATCAGAGGGCATCCATTATGTCAATGTCACCGTCACCGATTCAGATGGCCATTCATCATCTTACTCTCTGAAGGAAGTTGTCAATCCTGATCCTTCGGTTGTCATTCATGTGCTGCACAACCCCACTGACACTGGAATATGGGCGAACTTCTCAGGGTCCATATCAGGAGGCACCGGTCCATTCAATTACTCCTGGACCATCAATGGGCAGTCATTTTCATCTTCATTCGTTAACTATACTTTCACCTCATCCGGCACCTTCCCCGTATCCCTGACAGTTACCGATGCCAATGGAAACACAGCATCAGCATCGGTCAATGAGGTTGTAAATGCAGATCCATCAGTGGTGATCCAGGCCTCCTATACTAAGGTGGATCAGGGGATAAACGACACATTTGCAGCATCAATTACAGGTGGGACATCTCCTTTCAACTATACCTGGAGCTTGGGTGGGAAGATTGTCAACTATTCAGCAGAATTCCATATGAATTTCTCTTCCACCGGCACATATACCTTGAATCTTACCGTTGTAGACTCTCTGGGAGAACAAGCCTCCTCATCAATTACCATTGAAGTCATAACGAAGCCCTCAGCCTTGATTGAAGGCCCCAATAAGACTGATGAATCCACAACAACATACTGGGAAGGCTACGGATCATATGGGACTGCCCCATACAACTACTACTGGTTTGTGAATGGTGTAAACACCTCCGCAGGGCTTTACCTCAAATATTCCTTCCCCTCCTCAGGTAAATACAACATATCCCTTCTCATAGATGACAGTCAGGGGTCCAAGGCCTACGCATACCTGAATATCACAGTGGAACCTCTTCCAAAGATTGAGGTCTCTGAATCCATGAACTCAACCGATGTGGGGGTTCCAGTGGAGTTCAGGTCTTCCATCGCAGGAGGTTCTCCATTCTTCAACTACTCCTGGTCTGTTTCAGGATATGGATATGTTGGATTCCAGAGGAGTCTAACATACATTTTTTCCAAGCCAGGCGTGTACAATGTAACTGTATCGGTCATAGACGGCTCGGGAAATGGGGCTTCCTCATCAGTAAGCATCACCATCAACCCACTACCTCAGGTAAAGATAGATGCTGAGTATAGCAACATCGACCCAAATGTCACTGACAATTTCAATTCCAATATAATCGGCGGGACTCCAGGTTTTACATACAAATGGTATGTCAATGGAACTTTCGAGGGAAACGGTACATCCCTTTCATGGGAATTCAGTAAGGCCGGAATTTATCCCGTAAGGCTTGTTATAACTGACTCTCAGGGAATTTTCGACTCCTATTCAACCGATATCACTGTTGGAACATATCCCAATGCTTCGATCATAGCTTCCGCAACGAACCTGGATGCTAACGTGAGCGATCAGTTCCGTGCATCTGGTTTTGGCGGCATTGGCCCGTACGGGTATGAGTGGATCATAGCCGGGCATGAGTTCAACAACAACACGGTCTCCTATGCATTCAAATCACCCGGAAACTACTCGGTGCAGCTCATCCTCTCAGATTCATTCGGCAAGGATGCTTCATCATCCATAACGGTGCAGGTGCATCCTGATCCCGCTGTATCGGTATCATGGTCAGGAAAGCCCCTGGTTTCCGTGCCATTCCCATTGAAATCAAACATTTCAGGGGGAATCCAGCCTTACCAGATTTCATGGATATTCCCGTCAGGGCAGCATGAGACCGGAGCGGTAATAACCCATGTGTTCTCTTCATCAGGCCCTGACACATTTGAAGTTCAGGTAACCGATCAGGGAGGATACACCGAGACAAGGAATTTCACAATTGACGTTGGCCTTTATGTTGCCGTTGCTGCAAACCAGACTTCAGGGCTTGGGCCTCTTGCTGTTCAGTTCTCTTCATCTGTCCTGGGAGGTTCTGGTTACTCGTACAACTGGACTTTCTCTCCAGGGCACTATTCTCTCCAGCAGAATCCAACCCACACATTCCCTGTAGGAAATTACACCGTCCGTTTCACTGTTACGAGTTCCAATGGTGCCACCGGTTCAGCTAATATATCAGTTCAGAGCCTTCCTCCGCCAGTCACCTTCTTCTATTCCACTGACCTTAACATCTCCCGGGCATTCCATTTCAGGGCAATTCCAAACTGGGATGCCAAAGGTCCTTACAACATGTCATGGTCATTCCCCAATGGGCAGACATTAACAGGAATGAACATATCATACAAATTCCCTGTCTATAACGAACTGAACACCGTTATTGCAACATTTTCATACGGTGATGGGAAAACTTGGACGCAATATCTTACAGTCAGAATGATACCTGCAGTTCCGGTGCTGGCATTCAGCCCTCCATCGATAATACCGGTCGACACAATGCTTTCTCTGAATGCCACTGCGACATCCCCTGATTCTTCAACATTCACATATTCCTGGGACATCAATGGCACATCGGAATCGGGGCAGTCCGTACTGTATTACTTCCAGAATCCCGGCAATTATTCCGTATCAGTCACTGTAACGGATGGGCTTGGGGCATCATCAACAGTGCACAGGACCATTGTGGTGCTTCCTCAGGGGACAAACAGCAGCATTGCCATATCCTACACCCGAAACGTCAAGGGGCCAATGGACTATTACACTGTCAAGGTTCTGTCCTCCAATGGAATAATCGCCGTTGAGGCTTTCCTTGGCACAACTCCCCTGAACATTTCTGAGGTCAATTCCACCTACACAGCCTCAGGAGAGCTGGCCTACTTCAATCTAACAATGGACCAGAGGGATTATTCCGCAGGGTCATACGGAATCTCTATTGTAGCATTCAACAACAATTCACAGTCCAATCATATCAATGCGGACTTCCAGGTCACATCCCAGTACTCCTCATCGAGTTTTTCCCTGGCGGATGTGATATCATTTTTCGGAGGGTTTAGCAACTTCCTGATCACCATACTGACTGTTGGAGGCCTTGTTATCGCATATGCGTCACTGAGAAGGCAGGACAATCCTGATCTGATTGTTCAGGGTCTGAGCCCGAGGGGAAAAAATGAAAGGATAGTGCTGAAGGGCAAGAAATGAGGTAAGAAAAATGACACAGTTTAGAACAGTAAAGAAGAACGGAAAGAAGCGGGTCATACCGATCCGCAATGGAAAGTCTGCAATAACAAGGGCTCTGACCCCAAGGGAGGTTGAAGATCTCACCGGTGTAGGAATAAGAAATCCCGGCTCCCTGACCGGTCTTGGGTATCACATCAATCTTCCAGTAGGTCAGAGAAGGGTAGCTCTTACCAGGGCAGAACAGAAATACGGCCACAAGGAGACCCTGAGGAAACTAGGAGAACTGTACAGGCTTGATTACAACAGGCCTGCTCTTAGATCAAGGATAGTGGAGGACATCAGGTTTGTATCAGGAGGAAAGAGAAATGACTGAATTCAGGTCGAAGGGGAAAGGGAAGGATCGGAAGGTATACCCGATACAGAAGAAAAAGCCATTCGGAATTCCAAGGAAGCTTGCCTATGAGGAGGTCATGGCACTCAGGAAAGAGGGGAAGAAGGCCAGGCTCATAAAGACAAACCAGAGGCTGGACCTGTATGCACCCTATGAGGGAATACTGCCTGACGGAACCGATGCAACCTTGTCTCCTGGAACGATTCCGGAGAATAGAAAATTCAGCTCCTACGAGGAGATAGAGAGGGTTCTGGGAATGACCACAAGCGATGCCCAGGCATGGGCAGATGTACATCCTGACCGGCTTAAAGGAAAGCTCAGGGAAGAGGTAGAGATGTTCAATGGCATATCCACAGAAAACAGCAAAGCAGGGTCAGGGAAGGTATCATCAGACAATGGTGTCAAGATCCGTGAACTGTTAGGGATAGACAACAGCCGGGGAAAGCTGAACCTGAACAGTGATGATCTGAAGATGTTTTACGGTCAGGGCAGTGGCATTAAGATCATTACAGAAAACGGGAAGCTCAGCCTCCTTTCCATCGATCCTGCACATGTAGCAATGTTCCAGGAGACCATGGAAACGGACCTTCCCAATGGGTATCTAAATCCTGTATCATACGGCAAGGACTTCAAGACACAATGGATCGATTCCGCTCCAGCAGACTCAGAGAGGGTCCGATATCCAACCGTTGACTATTCCAGGGATTCCTGGACAGTCAGGCTTGAAGGTGAACAGCTCAGGACATTCCTCAGCGCATTGCAGAAATCCAGAGAAGACACTGTCAAGTTCAGGCTTGATGGGGATTCACAAAAGGCCAGCGTTCAGATATTAACCCAGATTCCTGACAATGAATCAGTAAAGCCAAAAGAAGTGCCTATCGAATCGGTGAACGCCATATCCAGCAGACCAAAGCTGGAGAACAAACCAACCGGATGGGACAATTCTGAAAGCGTGGTTTTTGCAACAGAATACCTTCGATCGACAGTAAGGACAATGCTGGGCAGGAAGGAGTTCCAGAATCCAAAGATGGCGGTTCTGACAATGCGTCTTAAGCAGGAATATCCCATCGAAATGGAGACAAGGCGACTAGGCCCCAAGGGTGAACACATAGAAGTGAAGGGCATCATTGCACCTAGGATGGAGTGAGATTATGGGAAAAATCACGGATGCTGCAATCGCTGTATTTGTCATAATCATAGGTTTCTTCATTCTTTTCAGGCTTGGCATATCACTCCCTGTCCTGGAGCATGTATTCAAACAGTTTTTCTTCCCGTCATCCCCTGCAAACAACACAACCGCAGGAATGGTCATGTTCGGAATGGCAGCAAGCAATTCCAGGATACGGGTAAAGATGAGGAAGAGGTTGGATGATATCAGGAGAAGGATCATATCCAGGTCACTCAGGAAAGTCGAAAATGAAGCTAAAGAGGGGATTTATCACGACAGGAGGTAAAATCATACCTGTGATGGTCATGGTGGGGATTATTGGCCTCGTAATGATTCCTGGGGCCTATGCATCGGTACCACCCTCACCCCATGTCATAGTATATTCAACGTTTAACCAGAGCAATCAGGATCTGTATGTACCGGTTAATTCCTCCGGAATCCAGGTTTATCCAGAATGGCATGTATATCTCTATGGGTCCGGAAGCTTCGATTTCTCAATAAATGGTTCTACCATTGAATCCGGCGTATCGCTTGGGGTATTCAACTTCACATACTCATGGAATCTGGCTGCAGGATCCAATGCCAATGCCACACTCATATTTGATGGGTCCACATATACATTCAATACCCTAATATCGGGGCAGCTTTCCAACAAGGCCATTGAATCTGTTTCCGTATCATCCTCATACTCTGGGCAGGACCAGTTTCTTACTGTTGCATCAGGAACATCAGGTGCACTGATGTATCCACACTGGATTGTAAGTCTGAAATCTACCCAGAATGAATCATATTCCATATACGTCAATGGTCAGGACCTCATGTCAGGATATGTTTACGGTTCGAAAACAGTGGACTTCAATGTTTCCGGGTCCTCGGCTACCGTAACCATAGGGTTGGGAAATAAGATTTTCAAGTACAGCAATGAGATCGTTGCCACTGTCCCCATACAGAAATACTACGGCCCGAAACCCCCTCCGCTGCAATATACCCTTTCTGAGTATGAATATGGTATAGCAAGGGCCTTTGTTGCATCGGCATTCGCAATCATCATTGCCCTGTTCACTGCAAGGAAGTATCTCCTTGAAAAGGAAAGAAGGGAGGTGATCCGGATATGAAGGACGCACTGGGAAGAGGATACTGGCAACGCAGACGTGAAAACGCATTTGAGAAATCCTGGAAAACAGTTGAGGAGAGAAGGGAAGAACTGAGGAAGGCATTCCGGGAAAAATCAGGGGAGAACATCTCCCGGCTCATGAAATTTGTATCCTTGGGGTCTCTGCTAAGGGCCATGCTTCCTCAGCTGATCATTGGGGGCATTCTGGCTTTTGTGGAATACGATCTTGTAGGGCCCATATATACCACAGTCTCGGTCATTGTCTATGTCCCACTGATCTATCTGTATTCCAAGACCCTGAGAACCCGTAATGGTGTGTTCATCATGGTGCCGACATCAGATTTCATGGACTGGGAGCGGATGTTCATTTCAGATGAGATATGGTCACTGGTTGAGAAGAAGACCGGTCTCACCCTGGAATCCGGGAGAATCAATGGCCGAATCACCTACTGGTGCATTGAAGTCAAATACCTGGAAGGTTCCAACATTCCATGGTTCGTGGACATAGCATGGGCTCATTACAACAGGGCTAAATACGCAATGTTTCAGTCCGTCCTGGATGATCTTACAACAATGCTCAAGGACTCACTTCTTGAGGTTGCGAAACTGAAGCAGACCGGAGATGTAAAATCCATAACGGAAGGTACAAGGCAGTCTCGTGAGCTGATTGGTGCAATCACCTCCGCCCATAAGGACAGCATAATGTCTGTGCTGAGGAAGGAAAGGCTCACGGAAGAGGAGAACAGGGTATATGAGGAGGAAGTGGAGGAGCTGCTGAAGAATCCCCAGTATCTTGATGCCCTGATTAAGAAGAGAGGTGAGGAAGTACGACAAGAACTGTCGTGAAAGACTGGTCCAAGGAGCATGCATTCCGGGACCTTTTCTTCTCCCTACCTGAAATGCGTAATAATGAGTTCATTTCCCATCTTTACCAGGGAAATAAGGAAGAGGAGGACGAGGGAGAGAGATCTCCCCCACTGGCAGTAATTTTCCAGGAGATAGAGAGAACAATCCCAATGGGTGATGAAAGGACAGACATCAGCCTTGCCTGTCTTCCCAATATTCCCAGATTTATACTCAGGAGGAGAGAATGAGCGACAACGAAACACCAGAAGGAATGCGGCTTCTGTATGATCTCCTGGTCAAGGCATCTGAATTCCCTGGAGAATCACCACACAACCCAAGGAATCTGTACAGCTGGGGTGAGAAGCTGAAAGCGCTGCACCAGATTCTATCCTCCTACCATGACACTGAATATTTGCAGGAATACCGGTTAGCTCAGAAGAATATCAGGGAGATATCCAGGCTTTACCCTTCGGAAAGATACATTTCAGAAGGATATGAAGCGCTTTACGAATGGCTTGGAACCTTATCCCGCCTATACAAGAGACTGGGATTGATGATTCCAGAAAACATGGTATATACTGAGGGAGGTGAAGAGGGAATATGACCGAGAATTTAGAGAAGGATGATTCCACAAAGAACAGTGTATGGCTCCTGCAGTGGATCAGGAACAGGATAAAGAAAAACCGGAATCTCATAGCCCTGTTTATCGGTGATACAGGATCCGGAAAATCCCTGTCATCAATAAGACTGGCAGAGAGAGTGGATCCAAATTTCAATGTTGATCGAATTGTGTTTACAGTCCAGGATTTCCTTGCACTTGTGAACTCAGGCCTTCCGCCTGGATCTGTTATTGTGTTTGATGATGCCGGTCTTGGTATAAATGCAAGATTGTGGCAGGAAATGAGTGCCCGGGTATTTGGAATGCTCACCCAGGGATTCAGGTACAAACAGATACTGACTTTTATAACAGTGCCGGATGAAACGTTCATCGAGAGGCAGTCCAGAAAGCTTGTCCATATCAGGTTTGAAGCAACAGACGTGCAGGGCCTCATGAAGATGAAGCTCCTCTCGCGTAACACATTCGATCCAGAGCATCCAATGGCGAAGTTCCCAAGGATCCACAGGGGCATATCAGAGATCACTGTCAAGCTGGTGAAGTTCCGTCTCCCCTCCGATGACCTGAGAGAGAAGTATGAGGCCAAGAAGAAGGAATACATGGAATCAAGGTTCAAGGAATTCCAGGAGGAGCTTGAACTCCTGGATGGCAATAAACTGACCCTGAAAAATGGAAAACCTGCTCTTCAGCTCCAGTGTGATGAATGCGGTTATGAGTGGAATTACACTGGTTACAGGAAGGTTGCACAGTGCCCCAGCTGCAATCATAGAATCTACATTGCAGATATGGAGGAGAAGGAAGAGACTGGCAAGAAGGTCAAATGTCACCATTGCGGCTATGCCTGGACATACACAGGAGGTGCAAACAGGACAGTTTGCCCCAATTGTGAGCAGCATGTAAATGTGGCCAAGGATGCACTAGTTGAAAAGGAGGATCCATTCGATCCCATGAACACACCATACAGACCAGGAATGACGAAGGAGGAGATCTTTGATATAATGGCGGAGAAACTAATTCGCAATGGTGAGAAGATTACTCCTGAAATGAAGGATCTGATGGAGATGCTTGCTGAAAAGGCTGCAGAGTTGGGAAAGAAAAAGTATGGCAAGGAAGATGATGAACACAAAGATGAAAAAGATGATCAAAAAAAGTGATGGCAAACGGATTGGCATGTGCCAGTTCCATGCCATCTCCCCAGGACTGGAGAAATTAAGAGAAAACAGGTTAAAATGGCATGAAGTGACGTTGTCCTCCTACTATTATATACACATGATACAAAAGGGGACGGTCCGGCCGATTTTTGCCCGCTTTAAATACCGGAGTTGAAAAAATATGAATCAGGAAGATGAAAAATACAGAATAAAACCAAGGAAGAAGTACCAGAGGCAGGTATGGCTCAAGGACGGTAAGGCCATAATTGTGGATCCAGTTGAAAAGAAGGATACTGAAAATGAGAAAGAGAGAAAGGAGGAATGAGAAATGGTGCAGAAATGGATAACAAAGAAGAACGGAAATGAGAATAAGCATGTCAAGATAGAGACTGAGAGGAAACCCAGAGAAGTTCAGATACAGGATATTGGGCCTACTCCGGCACAGCTCGAGAAGCAGGCCTGGAACCTCCTTGGAGATCTCAGTAAAATAACAACAGTGGATCAGCTCCTGCTGCAGATGAGAAAGTATTCCGGCACACTGGGAGACTATTCAGGTTTCAATTCACTGCTCATAGGGATGCAGAATCCTAATGCAACCATAGTCAGGTCACGGAATGAATGGAAATACTTTGGCAGGGAAGTGAACGATGGTGCGTTACCAATCAGTGTTCTCTATCCTGTTGGCGTTGCACATAAGGACGGCCCTGGAAAGGTAAAGGACTTCATTGAGAAGAAGAGGGAAGAAGGACTGAGTGATGAGGCCATTGAGGAACTTGTCAGGGATAAGTTTAACACTGCCGGTGGAGGTTTCACGAAGGTATTCAGTACTGGCAAAGTCTATGACATATCGCAGACAACACCAATTCCCGGAAAGGCAAGACCGGTTGAAGAGGCCGTTAAGGCCACGTCTCTGTATAATACTCTGAAAAAGATTGCAAGAGAGCATTATACAGTTGAGGAATCCACCATTGACAATGGGGCAAGAGGATACACAGCACATTCAGGGGAAGGCCAGAAGATTGTTGTTATGAAGATCCCCGGAGAGGATGTGAATGTACTTCATACCCTGATACATGAGATGTCCCATGCAAGGCTTGAGCACCTCTACAGGAAGGAGCTTCCCAGAGGCCTTGCTGAATCTGAAGCGGAACTTTCCACTTATCTTGTGGGAGCACATTTCGGGTTTAACTTCAGAGAGGATTCAGCTGCCTATATAAAGGGATGGCTTGATGATGCAAAAAAGAATGGAAAGGGGCTTGGAAAGGAGAACCTTGACCGTGTGATGAATAATGCAAGATGGTTGATTGGTGAGATTCTCTATAGGTTAAACTAATCTTTCCAGACAGATGGCGTATGATTAAGTTTATATTCTTATCTCTTATATTTTTTTGAATGGCAAAACTGATCAGCATAATTAATTTAAAGGGAGGGGTGGGAAAAACCTCTCTTACGATAGCGTTAGGGGAGTTCCTGGCTAAGGAAAAATAGAAAAAAAGTTCTAATCATCGATATAGACCCTTAGACTAATGCAACAGTCTCTCTGATCGCACAAGATAGATGGCAAACCTTGGATCAAAAGGGTAAAACAATTGCACAATTATTTCAAGATAAACTATCCGGGCAATATTCATTTAATATCTGGCAATCCATAATAAATAGTGTTTCAAATGTACACGGAGGAATAGAAAATCTAAGTCTTCTACCTTCAAGTTTGAAATTAATAGACATGCAAGATAGGCTTTCCTAAATTCCTAGCTTGACATATTACAGAAATAATCCAGTTGAATTATTGCAACTCGCAATGTCAAACATAATATCAGGCAATATTTTTGATTACATTCTCATCGATTGCCCACCTAACTTAGGTTTAATAACACAAAATGCTCTAAAGATAAGCACGCACTATTTGATCCCTGTTGTTCCTGACATTATTTCAACATTAGGCATACCTCAAATATCAGGAAGTGTTAACAGATTCTCCGAGAATTTGGGGGTTTCTATTGAATGCCTTGGTATGATATTAACCAAGGTTAAGTCGGTAAACTTGCACCGTTCGACTGAGCAACTGTTAAGACAAAAGGCAGATAATGCAGAATATCCAAAAGTTTGGGAGTCAAAAATAAAAGATACCATAAAAGGACAGGAGGCTTTCAATTTTGAGAGCTTTTCATCGAGTTTTAAAGCAAAATATAATTCAAGTGGTCTTTATCAACAGTACAGAAATGTTAAAGAGGAGTTTTTGCGCTTATGTCCAAGTTAAAAGAAACTAGGAATAAACAGATTGCAGATTTGCTTAGAGCGATTGCCGATCTTATTGAAATCGACAAAGCAAGTCCTAAAAAAATTATTGAGGAACTAAGTCAAGTTAAGAATGAAAGACAAAAGATTGAATCTAAGGATCCAATAGGAATATTCAAAGTACTTGAAACGTCAGGCGTTGACGATCTGCGAAGCAGATTAAGTCAACTTAGCGTTCCAGATCTTAAAGGAATCATAAGTATCCACAGATTAGATCCCTCTAGGAAATCGTCTAAATGGAAAGATCCTGACAAATTAATGGATCTTATAATGACTATGGCAATCAATAGGACGAAGCATGGTGACGTTTTCATTTCATGAAATTATCATTTGAGACTATCTTTTAGACACTTTTTTCATCTAACTGCAGGAAACGCAAATAAAGTAAAACTTTGTTATCTTAGAGGAGTTTATTGGAGATTTATAGAAATCAGAAAATTGCGCCATAATGCCTTTGGCGGATGACCAGTATCGAAGTATGCTACTCATTTATATAAGAACTTAATTCCGCTGCCGCAGTGTTTATGAATGCATATTTCGATAAATTATCATATACAGTGACTGGGCTCAGACCTTGAAGCAGAGAAGGTGAATAAAGGGGGCCATTAAGCATGAAGGTACCGTTTTTGGTTGTTAAGATAACATTGGTGTTCAAGTGGGGATACGCGGATAGATAAGCACTGGGTACGCCTCGCCCTTGTACTGGAACTTTTTCTGTTAAGTTTATTTCTAAGTTATATATTGGCGTTGGCAGCTCATTTTGCAACACGCGGTTCGCATACTCTATTGCAGTTCCTTGGTATTGATCCCCATAAACCGTAAGATTTGTAGCATTTCCATACACGTATGTCGAATGCAAGGAGATGCCGTTTCCTGTGACATTGCCGAAAATTAGGCCAGGTGTGTTTGGAAAAACATCATTGGTATCAGATGAGTGAAATGATATTTCGTGGGATATGTTAAGCTTTGTTGAAAGAGATAAATAGAAAGCCCAAGAGTCAACTGCACCTATTGGGCATCCCAACCATGAGACATAGTATATATTCACACTCGTCGATTTCAATGATTTTGAAGCCAAAAAGACCTTGCCCCAAGGTATAGTGTTAACGCTTGTTGTAGTTTTGTCACCATCGTTCACATGGCTTACGTAATTAAATTCTATAACATGAATTATAGAAAGTACGGAAACTACTACAAGTATTGAAGCAATAATTACATTTTTCCTTTTTTTGCGTGCTTTTTCTTTCTGCCTAGCAATTTCCTGTTCTCGCATCTTCCTACGATTCAAATTTTACCGCCCTGACAAAATAAGGAAAATTATTTTTATGGTATTATTTTCATATCCAGGAGAAATCCGTTTGCAATGTAGTCGTTAAATACCTCTGTGTGGTTTTGACTGACAAACTGCCTTGCAGTTACTACATCATATACTGTAAAGTTCCCCTGCCTCCATATTATACTGTGTACTGGAATCCAGGTATTGTTTACAGGGTCGAATAAGCTCATTGTGTAGTTAACCTCACCTAGTACGACCCACTGCTGGGATCCGTTTTGCAATTTAACATAGACTGGTTGGTCACTCATTCCTGAAATGTAGATGGCATGATTAAGTTCTATTACCGATGAAACATTGTGAGATTCATCTGAAACAACGGTGCTCCTTATTAGTTGCTTGTTGACGGTGTCGTATGAGAGAGTTTTCATTCCGGGCTTTAGATCCTGAACTGGAATTTGAGTGCCGTTGGCCAAAGTGATTTCTGTTCCATTCAGGACGCAACCTCCTCCACCTCCGCCACTAGTAGAATAACTTGTGGTTTGTACATACATGAGTGGTATGTTTCCAGTTTGACCGTTACTTAATGTGTATGATGTGCTACCAACTAATGCCCAGATATTTCCATCGTTCCCGCTGTATGCTCCTGCATCAGCCCAAGAAACAGCATTGGATGAGGACGAAGTTGTGTAACTCAAAGTGGCAACGATGCCGAGTGCAATAGCATCAGGGATATCTATTCCTGGAACAAGCAACAACAAAGCACCCACCGGCAATCCGACGTTTATCCAACTGGTATCTGAAGCTGCATAGTCGTTTACGAGAGATGTGCTTGCAAGATAAGTATCATTGGGATAATAACCAGAAGAACCGGTTCCGGTGAAGGCACCGCCTATTTCGTTGTACGAATAGGATTTTAAAACATTGCTGACATAACCGCTAGGAGCACTTGATTGTACACTGAAAGTGGTACTACTACCTGGGATATTCTGGACGTTTACTATTCCAGTGTCGTATTGATATTCTCCTTCTGGGAAAGCATAGCCACAGGACGTATACCAAAGCTGATACCAAGCCCCTTCAACCTGACCGTACATATCCAAGTACCATGTTTGCCCCCCGTTAGCAGGCCCTGTTGAGTCTCCAGAAGCATAAGTTGATGTTACGTGCCAAATTGATCCTCCGTTTTCAAAAGACCAACCATTTGAACCTAGTGCTACCCCAACATTCAAGCTATCAGATGTTGAAGCGAACATAGCCGATCCAACCCACCCATATGAAGAGTCTAAAGAGTTTACCCAAGAAACAGGAATGTTTCCAGGGCCATTACTAGGGTAGTACGTATAATTACTGCATTCAACCCATTCATACCCAAATCCCGGTATTATTGTCGGCAAACTACTCCCCTCCAATGGTATGGCACTTCCAATATTGGAAAGCGCTTTTCCATTTTCCCTTTTATTATTTTGAAGATGCATGGTAGATTTTCCGTGTGTGTTAAGAATCACGTGAACATGGGCTGACTTCCCATGGATTATATTCATTGTAGTTATTGGTACTGAACTTTGCGTGAAGTAGATACTCCCATTACCATACACCTTAGTTACAAAAAGCAGCACGTATGGTGATGACATGCTTGCCAAACTTGTTCCCTGATATTTTACCCATTCATGAGATAAATCAATCAATTTGGACACATTTGTCACGGCGATTCTACCGTTCGCATCTGTGTGACCTGCAAAGACCATCCGTAATCCGCCACCCATGTTTGGCGGCGTAGCCATAAATCCTTGAACGCTCGCGTTTCTAATGTCATGACCAAGAGGTCCAGTTATTAATACAGTAACATTTTGATCATTCGGCAAACCTACAGACCCAGAGCTCATTCCTAACAACCCAGATGCTGGCACAATTGCAAGTGCTATAACTACAGCCATTAGAAGAGACGAACTTTTCAAATTGACCACAAAATAAAAAATAGAAAGAGTTAATAAAATTTGCTATATATAATATGTGGAAATGAGATTTTTTTGAAATTAATTTAATGACTATATATATCTTTCGAAAATTATTCATATCAATGAATTATATAGCTGATTTATTAATATCAACCAAAATTTATGTAATAAATTAAACTTTGACCAAATATATATGTCGAAGACTGTTATATATCATTATGGAGGATTTCCAAAAACTCCCACCGAAACCATTTTTCATGACCTCATGATCTTAGATCATGAACCTCTTCCAGACTGGATTATCTGAACTGTACAAAGAAATTGAATCCCTGGGTGATCCCTTAACCAGTATATCTGACCGCATCGATTTTGAAAGAATCAGGCCCGTCCTTGCTGATCTTTTCAGCAATGACACAGAGAAGG
>JAJYYD010000139.1 GCA_021801305.1 Thermoplasmata archaeon | reverse complement strand
AATTGCCAAGCTTATCATAAGTATTGTTCTGATTATTATTTTAGACCTGGTTTCAACCCTGCTGAAGAGTATGGCAATCGGGAGGGAAAGGAGGAAAGAGAGTGCAACAACGGAAAGACTCATTTCAAGAGTATCAATTATGTCTTTCCTGTAAAAACTGTTATGAAAAACCGTGAAATATCCGGAAAAAGAGAAATGCAGGCTTCCAGGGTTTGTGAATAAAAGTATGACTCCATCGGGAACACCTGTGAGCGATGCAATAAAAAAACTGATAAGCGGCAAAATAATTAAAAAAGCGAAAATAATTAAAATTAAAAAATAGAGGGATAGCCCTTTAAACTTCATTCAGATCATAAGCCTTCTGGTAAATCATGGAAAGGCTTGTGTCTATAAAATTATTTTGTGTAACTCCCGATCTGAATGGAGAATGTGGTACTTCCCCCAAGACAACACTTGCAGAAGCACTCAGGTTTGTAAATACTCCCGAGATGTAGTTTGCATTGTTAGTTGTGAATGTCTGGTTATAGGGGAAGATATCGGCCTGGACCTGTGATATGGAGAAAGATCCGGCTGGTATGGGTATTCCTGTTATTATAGGGGGCTTATGGAATACTGTTGTTATGTTCTGCTGCCCCTGAGTTGAAAGAACCCAGTTAACGAAATCCTGTGCATATGTCATGTGGGGTGCACCTTTCACTATTGACATTGCTGTCGGCCCGAGTACAGTTGAGTTAAGCAGGTCAGGTGAAAGTGTGTATCCATCCTCTGTATGGTAAAGGCTTGGCATATATGTCCAGTCTATTGTTATGCCAGCTGAGTTGCTTTGCCCCAGTGCAACTTCCGCATTCTCATCATCGGATTGAATTGGCGTTGCCGAGTTATTCATCAGGGCGCTCATGTAGGTCTTAAAATTCGACTGGGCTGTAACGGTGTTGTTATCAGCTTTCTGCATATAGTACTGGTATACCAGGGAATAAAACGCAAGTCCCGTTGTTGTGGATGTTGACGGGTTTTCAAGAATTATTTTCCCTTTGTATATGGGATTTGTAAGATTCAGGAAAGAAGTCGGGATCTCATTTGCAGGAAGATTATGCGTGTTTATAGAAAGCCCAAGAACCGCATATGTGAATGGATACCATGTCCAGTTGGCAGATCTCCAGAGACCTCCGTGGAGGTACTCAGACTGATTCGCTATTGCAGCAGGAGTATAGCTCTGGAATATCCCATGACTCTCTGCGCTTATATATGCTGAGGGCGCTCCACCAAACAGTATATCGGCCTGAGGGCTGGCTGAATCAGCTATAAGTTTCCCTTCAAGGTCACCCATTGAACCATATGTGGCAACTACTTTTATTCCGGTTGCATTGGTGAAATTATCGAAATACTTGGAAGCAAGGCTCGATCCGTAATCGGCATAGATAACAACCTCTTTTGCCGGTGCCTTAGTTGAATTGAGATATGTTACACCAATGGCAACTCCAGCTATAACCACAACTATCACCACAATAGCAGCGATAATTCCTGTCTTTTTATTCATTGATTATCCGGTAAGTATTAAAAATGTTATACTTAATCATTTGTAATGTATTCTCTATAGAATAAATACAATATATAACGGGCCATCAGTGCCAATTTACAATATAGTTTTCAGGCAGCCTCTGTTTTAGCCTCCACCTTCGTATCCTGCAAAAATACCATGGCTACATTTCCTCTTGTTGAAAGTTTCACTTTCTTCCCGAAGTCCATTTTCAGATCTTCGTTAATTTCCAGATTCACTGTAAGATCATTTGTAATATTAACAATGATATGGTTCTTTCCGGAAAAAAACTTGTCAGAAATCACCAGGCCGTCAATCCATCCACTGTCATTCAGCTCAAGATCCGACATTCTCAGGCATATTGTGCACATATCTGATTCGGCAAGTTCAACCTTATTTTCGGCAACAACCTCAACTAGTTTTTCATTGACTCTTACTTTGCAGATCCCACTCTTGAACTCTTCCACCCTACCACTAAACTGTATAACCTCATCCATGAAGGATGCTACTGTGACATTAACGGGATTTTCATAAAATACTCTCTGATCCCCTACCTGTTCTATCACTCCAGAATTCATTACCGCTATACGGTCGGCAAGCAGCTGAGCCTCCTCCTGGTCGTGTGTTACAAAGAGTGTGGTGACGCCCATCTCTTTTGTAATTCTCAAGATTTCGAGCTGAAGTGACTTCTTGACCTGTCTGTCAAGATTGCTTAATGGCTCGTCCATCAAAAGTATATCGGGCTCGACCGCTAGTGCTCTTGCCAGGGCAACTCTCTGTAATTGGCCTCCCGAAAGCTGGGAAGGAGTGCTGTCAATTTTGTCAGATAAGCCTACTTTTGTAAGGAGATTTACGATAAAATCGTTTTTCCTGGCTGCGTCTGATTTATCGCTGTTCAGGACAAATTCAATGTTTTTCCTGACACTCATATGCGGCCATATTGCATAATCCTGAAACACCATGCCTATTTTCCTCTTCTGGGGAGGTACCCTGGAAACATCAGAACCATTAAACAAGATCTCCCCGCTGTCGAGGTCCTCAAGTCCGGCCAGGACACGCAGAAGTGTGGATTTACCGGACCCGCTGTATCCGACAATAACAAAAAGCTCTCCCCTGTAAACCTCAAAATTTATGTCTTTAAGAACAAGTTTTCCCCCAAACGACTTATTCAGATTTTTTACTTTTATGATTGGAACGCTATCTTCCATGTTTTTCTTCTCCCTCTAACAAACAGTATCAAATATGGTAAACTTTACTTAATGTTTGTCACGTGGGATCCAATGTGCCAGGAATCCGCAATCGTAAAGAATTAAATATGGTTCTATGTTGCTTAACAATGAACGATACTGAATATCGGTACAGATATGATCTGGACCTCAAATTCGATCAGGTTAGAAGAATTGTCTTCGGGAAGAACACGGTTTCAAACGTCGGCAAGGAATTAACGGAAATTGGAAAGAAAAATGTGTTGATAGTAACTGATCCGAATGTGCACAAGTTCGGTCTCCTAAACAGCATGTTGGAATCAATCTCCGGGTCTGGAATTAAATATGAAATCTACGAGGATATTTCAAACGAGCCCAACATGGACAACATTGTCAAAGCAGTCTCATTTGCAAGAGAGAACGGGAAGTTTGAGGCGGTTATAGGAATAGGCGGAGGCAGTGTTCTCGACACGAGTAAAATGGTGGCCAGCATGATGACTAACGAGGGGGAACCAAAAGAATACCTGACTCCAATTGAAGACAAATTCAGGAAACCGGGTGCACCAAAAATTCTCATTCCCACCACAGGCGGAACTGGTAGTGAAGTATCAAATATGTCGGTTGTGATAGAAAAAGATACAATGTATAAAACATGGGCTGCAAGCAGCAATCTTCTTGCCGATACCGCACTCGTGGATCCGGTGCTGAATGTCAGTGCCCCACCCAGAACTACAGCTGCAAGCGGCATGGACGCTCTCGCGCATAATGTCGAAGGCCTTATAAGCAAGGAAGCGAACCCTATTTCTGACGGTATTGCAGCAAAGGCAGCAGGTCTTATCTTCAACAATCTCAGAACAGCATATAACGATCCGGGCAACCTGGAAGCAAGATCTGCAATGTCAATGGGTGCAATGCTTGGTGGAATGGTTATAACATACCCCTGGGTCGCAGGTCCATCCATATTGGGCCATTGTCTGGGTGAAGCCTTCGGACCAAAATACGGTGCGATACATGGAGTGGCTGTTGGACTGGCTCTGCCTTACATACTGGATTTCAATATATCCGCGGCTTATAACAAGATCTCTTCAATTGCCCGCATTTTCGGAATTAAACACCACGGAGAATCACCCAGGGCCGTGGCCGCAAAAATTCCTCTGGCCATAATAGAACTCCTGAGGGATCTGGAAATGCCTACTACCTTGAAGGAAATAAATTTCCCGAAGAGCGATATTGAAAAATTTGCCACATATGTGTTTGAATCAAGACAGAAGCTTTATGATCTTCCAAGATTCAATCCAAGGCGCCTTACCAGAGAAAACTCTATCACGCTTATCACAAATATGTTTGATGGCACTTTTGAAAACTACAAAGACTTGGGAAGGAAGTGAAGTTATGCAGGAATTTAAAATGTATATAGATGGTGAATGGGTTAATTCATCGCAAGGCAATTTTCTGGACGTCAAGAATCCTGCAACCGGGGAAAATATTGCGAAGGTTCCATCTGCCAGCAAGGACGACGTGAACAAAGCCATAGATGCTGCGGGAAGATCATTCCAGTCCGGTGTCTGGAGCAGGCTATCCCCGGGAGAAAGGTCCAGTATACTCCTCAAAGTAGCCGATATTCTGGAAAGCAGAACGGAGGAGTTTGTCAAAATCGAGACATTAAACGCAGGGAAGAGTATCAAACAGGTTTCTGGATATGATATACCATACACTCTTGACAACATCAGATTCATCGCAGGTGCAGCAAGGACGCTGGAGGGCAAGGCAATGGCTGAATATGTCCAGGACGGTACAAGTGCCATAAGAAGGGAACCCATTGGGACTATAGGAGTCATAACTCCATGGAACTACCCGCTCATGATGGTGATATGGAGGGCATTTCCGGCGCTTGCTGTGGGCAATTCAGTCGTGGTGAAACCGGCAAGCTATACTCCGCTTTCAACAATCATGCTAAGTGACGTAATGGAAAAAGCTGGAGTACCAAAGGGGGTATTCAACGTGATCACTGGTCCAGGGAGCATGGTGGGTGAAGAACTGGCCAGGAGTAAAAAGATAGACATGATAGCTTTCACGGGAAGCACCGAGGTTGGGAAGCGTCTGTCTGATCTGAGTTCAGGCAACCTTAAGAAAGTGTCTCTCGAACTTGGGGGGAAGGCACCACTTATTGTGTTCAAGGATGCAAATATCGATGCAGCTGTAGAAAGTGCTGTAGTTGGGGGG
>JAJYYD010000102.1 GCA_021801305.1 Thermoplasmata archaeon | reverse complement strand
ACCCAGTGCGGAAACAGGTCATCGATTCCGGAATATACTGTAAAGAAAAGATCAGTAAGTCCTGGAAAGTATAACGTTCCGGTTATGGCCAGGCGACATCTTTCAATGCCCTTTGGCGTTCATCCCGTAACAGAGGAGAACAAGAAAATGGAGTTGTTGGCCTGATAGGGATCAGTGGTGTTCCAGGCACCGGAAAAACTACACTTTGTGAAATGCTTAAGGGTAAGGGTTACGGTTGTGTCAACCTTGCTGAAATCGGTTTGTCGCTTGGATGCATCAGCGGAGAGGAAGCTGACATAGACTGCTTGAGGGATAGAATGGCACCATCCCAGTACAGGATCATTGAAGGGCACTATGCCCACCTGATGAATTGCAGCCATGTCATAATACTGGAAAGGAGCACTGAGGATCTCAGGAAAGTATATGAATCAAGGGGGTACAATCTGGAGAAAGCAGAGGACAATATTGAGGCACAGGATTCAGGAACAATTTACTCAGAAGCCCTTGATATCCTGCCTTCAACAAGAATTTTCACAATCAGAAACAGTGACGGGATGGATCAGCTTTTACGGGATGTCACAAAGATCATTGATAACCTTAATTTTTCCCAACATAAATCATAAATATCAGATCTTCGAACAGGTCAACGATCTTTTCAACCATCCCTGGGATTGCTGCAAAGCATCTCACGCTACTCTTATCGACAGCCATCTCCATCTATTTCAGATCAAAGTTGGTCTCATCCAGGCAAATCCTGCCAGGTGATTTATGAACCTTCAGCACATTCAATGTTTAGAATCCTGCCCTCAGTGCAGGAAAAGCAATAGGGAAGAATCCCTTCATTTTCCATTGCTGCACGGTTACGTCATGTCCGATTCCATCCAGCCTTTCATTGTGTCGAAAGCCTGACCTGCTTCCTCTCTAGAATTGCACTTTCCGCAAATTTCTGAAGAATCATGGCCAGGTTGGATATTATTGTAGAACACCCAGACTGTTCTCCTGCTCTCAAAGTATTTCCTATATTTCTGGAATTATGCAGCCCAAGTCAGTAAGAAGTTCTTTCCTCCACCTTCATCCATTGGTTCTGCAACACGCATAAACATCGGGTCCTCAAAGTTTGCATGGAAGCCTAAACAGGTCTTTGGCTTTACATGAATGCTGAAACAAATAATTTAGAAAAGATCTGTTTGGTAAAATGTCTGCAAAAATTCGAATTTAAATCCAATCCGACTTAAGGCGGACAAAAATTAAAGTCAAGCAAACCATGGCTTATCATGGTGCTGGATTCTTACAGGACAAGGGTTGACGGGACACTAACCCGGCTTTCTTCCCCTTTTATAAAAATGAATCCCAACTCCATATCAATTCTTTCACTGTTATTTGCTGCAATGGCCGGATTTTTTTATTTTCTAGGATCATATTTTCTTATTCTTTCCTTTATTTTTATTGCTCTTTCCGCCCTTTTTGATGCTCTGGACGGAAAAGTTGCAAGGATCAGGAATCTCCAGTCAAAGAAAGGCGATCTGCTCGATCACGTGTTTGACAGGTATTCTGATATATTCATAATGCTTGGAATGGTATTCAGTGCATATGGTGATCTTAGAATCGGGATATTGGCAATACTAGGCATTATGCTTACAAGCTATATGGGTACACAGTCACAGGCACTTGGCCTTGGAAGGAATTACTCCGGAATACTGGGGAGGGCTGACAGGCTTGTCTTCATGCTCGTATTCACACTGATCCAGTTTTTCATCCCCGGATCCATTTTATTCTCCGGCCTGAAGATCACAGTCACCGTAATTCTTCTGACATGGTTTGCAATAGCAGGGAATTACACAGCCTTGAGAAGATTCATGGACGCTTACAGGTCTGTATGAACGTTCGAAATTATTTGCCTTGGAGAGGCATAATGGCGTAAAAATGTAAGATAGGGGTGATTATGGGGAAGCAATGCCTATTATAAAATCGGCAAGTTCCTTAGCTTTCGCATCTGTTTTTGCCTGTGCAAACACCCTCATAATAGGTTCAGTTCCGGAAGGTCTTGCAAGAACCCATCCTTCACGCAGGTAAAGCTTCAGGCCGTCCGTGAAATCAATTTCCTCAGCTCCCGCCTTGTTTAGTATCCTTTTACGTACTTCATTCCAGTCCTCGTTCAGTTCAGTGGAGGTCTTGTACATTGAATACTTGGGCAATTCATCAAGAAGAACAGAGATCTTCTTCTTTTCCCTTGCCATAAGATCAAGAACCAGCGCCATTGCCATGGCACCGTCACGACAGTACTGGTGCCTCCCATATATTATGCCTCCGTTTTCCTCTCCGCCAACAAGTGCCTTCTCCTTGATCATGGTTCTCGAAACTATTGGGGCACCAACCTTTGTCTTCACCAGTACTGCCCCGTTCTTGTTGCATACCTCCTCTATTGCATCAGAACTGCTTACAGGAGTAACCACTTTTGATCCTCTCGATGTGAAATATTTGACTATCAGGGCAAGACTCCTGTCACCGTCAACAAAATTGCCATTTTCGTCGACAAAAACGCACCTGTCAGCATCACCATCGTGAGCTACACCAAGATCAAATTTTCCTGTTTTCATCAGGGATATCAGTTCCCCAAGATTTTCAGGTTTCGGTTCCGAATTCCTGGAGGTGAAATTTCCATCAGGGTTTGCGTTAAGTGTTACAACCCTGCAGTTCAATCCAGTCAGGAGTTCCGGTGAACTCCTGAATGAAGCACCATTTCCTGTATCAACTACAACCTTGAATGCAGCCTTTTTCACGTTTTCAGGTGTTATTATCCTCTTTATGCCTTCAATATAGTCCTCGACCGCAGCAGGATAGAATGTTCTCTGGCCCATGTTCTTCCCTTCCGCTTTCTTGAATTCACCATGTTCCACTGTGAATTCTATATCCTCCTCATTCTCCCTTCTCAATTCTGTGCCATCCTTGTCGATGCATTTGATTCCGTTGAATTTGGGAGGGTTGTGTGATGCGGTGATGATAACACCATATACTCCATGGACCTTGCAGTAATACTGTATTGCCGGAGTAGGTAATATTCCTAGATCAGTGACGCCAACACCAGTAGAAAGAATTCCTGCCTCAACAGCGCTCCATATCATTTCCCCGCTTACTCTTGTGTCCCGTCCCATGGCGATATTCTTTGTCTGGAAAACTGTACCTATGGCTTTTCCGACGCTGGCGCAGAATTCCGGTGTCAGATCCTCATTTGGCACTCCCCTTATGCCGTTCGTTCCAAAAAGTCTCCTGGCTTTCTGGTCTTTATTAATCATGAGGAGAAATAATGAACAACATTATAAACTCTTTAAGTCAACAATATTTCTTTTTCCTGAACTTGCCGGTAAGAAATAATCCAAAAGCAGTTATGCATATTTTAGTATAAATGATCATTTCTGCCTCTGGTCCTATCTGAAGGTTTATTTTCAAAGATTGAATAATATTTGAGATTCCAGTATTCGATTTTCAATTAAAACTCAATAAAATATGTCGAGATTTATGTTAAAGAATATTTAAAAAATTGTCTAAACATATGTCCATTAGAAGTTAAATAGGTCCAATTTTTCGTCTGTATTTTTTTTCAACAATTGCGTATGCAATACCCGTTGGAACAACAATAAATGTCCAGAAAAATAAAAAAGTCTCGAAGGCACTATCCATTGCTTTACCCCTGTAAAATATATTCAATAATACGAAGTAAGCGACACCCCCAGCGCCCAGCATGACGAATAAATACCTCAAAAACCTGTAAATCTTCCAAATTTGCCAGGTCTTTGTAGTTGTCTCATTCATACTATATTCCCCTGAAATAGAGTTTCAATGTACAAAACATTGCTCCCAGATGGATCAAATGGCGCGTTTATCCACACATATGGCACAAACAGATAAGTTCCCCATACTACACTAACCCCATTATATCCACCCATTGCATCGTACCATCCAATAACTGCCGTACCTAAAGCAAATAAAGCTCCCAAAATGCCGACACTGGCAAGTCCCCCCAAGGCTGCGTCCATGCCCATAAGTGTCAGCAAAGTAACCGTTTCCTGCTGATTGAAACCTACGCCGTTTGACAAAGCATAGGCTTGTAGGTCAATATATACTGCATTAGAAAACCCATTGTATGAATTTCGAAAAGCTGAAGAATTTTTTCCTGTTACATTGCTGACATGTATTATGTCGTAATTGTTATTTTTAGAATATGTTGTAAATATAGTAAGATTATCCGCAAATCTGTTAGAATTGTTCACCAAAAGTGACCGGTGAACTAGACTCCCATCAATATATATCGTAACTTCTGTACCTGTAATGTTTTGCCCTCCCTTGAAAAAAGTGTAGTGAATACTTGCCGAATCATTTGATTCATTGGTGGAAAAAGGATCAAATGTGTACCTTGTACTACTTAAGCTTGAAAGCTCCTTAAAGTCATATGATTTCAGATAGTAATTTACAGAATGTCTATAGTTGTCCTGATTACTGGAGTTATGCTGTAAATTGTAAGAAAGCCCCAAAAATCCCATCAATACTACCAATGAAGCAACAAGAATAACTATATTATTTTTTCTCATAAAAATAGCATCTAAAATATATATATACCTTTGTATAGTCTTTAAGTGGTTACCCGTCTGAAATAATCCAGGATTAGACCTGAAGGGAATATTTTTCTCTCCTTCTCTGCGATTCAATAATGCCGCAGGCCCCAGTGATCACTTTAACCACTTCCTATTCTTGATCTTTCAGGAACTTTCCCGTATGTCATCATGGTCTTTTTGATCTCTCTGCCCTGTTGTCTGTACTAGTGATACTGTCAGTTAAACTTCTGAAGATCATATTCCCGTCCTCTCCATGAAATCTTTTTCATGTGATGGGCCATCAACAGGTTGGTGAAATAGATGAACGGGATAAAAACACTGACCAGTGCACTGTAGACCTTTCCTTTCCTGGTTCTACGTGCTGATTTTACGGCATTGGCAACAGTGGGTATAAAGAGTAGGAGGAAAAAATGGGAG
>JAJYYD010000157.1 GCA_021801305.1 Thermoplasmata archaeon | reverse complement strand
TGGACCTTGTTTATCCAGAGGGATTTGGAGAGGCAATATCAGGTGGGGAGAGAGAGTTCAAGCTCGACAAGATAAAGGAAAGGATAAGCAAAAAGGGGCAGACAGAGGAACAGTTCAAGTGGTTTGTTGAATTTGCAAGAAGAGGTTTAGAGCCCTCTGCCGGGTTTGGGATAGGTATAGAAAGACTGACAAGATTTATATGTGGCTTCAAGCGCATTGAAGATACCCATCCTTTTCCAAAGGTACCGGGGGAGTTTTCCCTCTAATTTTTAAAGAATCCTTTATATAGTCTCCTGCCGCTTTGGTATTCATGGTAGATCTGATAAGAGACAGTCTGGCAGGAAAGGTCGCCGTGATCCTTGGTGTTGGACCGGGACAGGGTATTTCGACCGTCAGGATGTTCATAAATTTCGGTGCAAAGGTTGCAGTCGTATCAAGAAGCGGAAACACATTCGGCCTTGTGGAATCCTCAACAATAAAGGCATACAAAACCGATGCAACAAATCCGGAAGAGCTGCAGAAGTTAAGGGACAAGATAATGGCAGATTATGGCAGTATTGACGTACTCTGCAACAATGTGGGGGTATGGAGGCAACCAAAAGGTGAATTTGAAGACCCGGCTGAAATGGAGGAAATGTTCAGGATAAATGTCATGACCATGTATAATTCCATCAGGATTTTTTCAGAAGCAATGAAGAAAAAGGGTGGTGCCATTGTTAATATAGGCGCATCCAGGAATATATTCAAGGGGAATTCAATCTCCTACACGGTCTCCAAAGGTGCGATAGAGGAGCTTACAAGGAAGACTGCTGAAACTCTCAGAAAATACAACATAAGAGTCAATGCAGTACTTCCAGGAGGAGTGAACAAGGAGGACAATTATTACAAGGTTTTCCCTTTTAACTATACAAAGATATCAGAAACAGTCCAGCTTGAACCAATAGAGATTGCAATGGTGACATCATTTCTTGGAAGTGAGATGTCCACTGGAATCACGGGACAGTCAATTACTGTGGACAGAGGCATGAGTGCCTGATACCACACCCACCAGCACCATTAACAACTTTTTTTAGCAACCCTTAATTATTTTTAAGAAATACTCAACAATGCCATTTGACAATGAGGTCACTTTTGTAAAGATACAGAAAGCTGGAAAGGAGAAAGAATTTGACGAAAAGTATGAAGCTGCGTTAAAAAAAGCTGAGACATACTTTGGAAAGGAATATCCCAATATTATTCAGTCTGATGTTGTGGAAGAAAAAAAGATCAGTGATATATCACCCATAAATGGAAAGGAGATAGCGAAATTCCAGCTCTCTTCAAAGGAAAGCGTTGAAAAAGCACTTGAGATGCTTCATGCCAGTTACAAAAAATGGTTCAATCTCGGATATGTGGAAAGATCAAGGATAATGCTCAAGGTTGCCGACAGGATTGCAGAGGAGAAATACCTCATTTCCGCAATTCTTGCGTATGAAAATGGAAAAAACCGATATGAAGCCATGGCTGACGTTGATGAAGGAATAGACTTCCTCAGATATTATGCTTTGAATTTGATTGAGAACCAGGGATTCATAAGGTTTACTGGCAAAGGATACGAGAACGAGGAAAGCATGAGTGTCATGAAGCCTTACGGAGTATTTGCTGTAATTGCCCCGTTCAACTTTTATGCAATAACTGTTGGAATGATGGCTGGACCTCTAACTGCAGGAAATGCCGTTGCATTCAAGCCTTCCAGCGATATCCCTCTTTCAGCATACCTGACTGTGAAATTCATGCATGAATCTGGCGTACCTAAGGAAGTACTTGCATTTCTTTCTGGTTCCGGTGGTATTGTGGGAAAGACACTGGTTGAAAACCCGAAGATTGGTGGTGTCGTATTTACAGGTTCAAGAGATGTCGGAATGGATATCTACCATCGGGCTACTCAGAAAATGCCAAAGCCAGTCATAACAGAAATGGGTGGAAAGGATGCAATAATTGTGACTGACAAATGCAGTATGAACAAGGCTGTGGAGGGTGTAGCCAGAGCTGCATTTGGATACGCCGGGCAGAAATGCAGTGCCTGTTCCCTTGTTTATGTGCAAGAAGGAATATATGATGAGTTCCTGAAAAAGCTGAAAGAAAGGACAGAGAAAATCAGGCCTGATGATCCGAGAAAGAAGGAAACTTTCCTTAACCCGGTGGTCAATAAGGACGCTTTTGAGAAGTTTAAACAGCTGAAGGAAAAGTTCACCAGGGATGGGAGACTGCTGACGGGAGGAAATGCACTGGACCGGGATGGATATTACGTGGAACCCACAATTGTTGCTGACCTTGACAAGGATTCATACATAGTGAAGAACGAACTTTTCCTTCCAGTTCTTGCAGTAAGAAAAGTGAAGAATCTCAAGCAGGCTGTAGAGGAGATAAACAGTTCTGAGTATGGCTTGACGGGAGGAATATTCACTGAAGACCCTGAAGAGATAAAATATTACTTTGAGAACGCTGATGTCGGTGTTGTATATGCCAACAGGGAAAGAGGGGGTTCCACAGGTGCAATGGTTGGATCGCAGCCATTCGTGGGATGGAAAATGAGTGGAAGCAGTGGAAAGGGAACCGGATCTTTCTATTATCTGCAGCAGTTCCTCAGAGAACAGTCTCAGACAATAGCACATTAAGGTTTTCCAGATCACCCTTATTTTTTAAAATTTCACCCAAGTCCAGTTTTTCCAGGGCTAAATCAATATACTGCCCCTTTATTTTTTCAATATCCAGGGGCTTTCCGATGATCTGTTGCATAGACGTCATAATTTCCGGGTTGAAATCACATGGGTGAATTCTGTTGAATTTTGAAAGATCTGTAGACACGTTCAGTGCACAGCCATGAAGGGTGGAAAATCCCCTGACAGCAAGCCCAATGGACGCAATCTTCCTTTTTCCTGCCCATATACCGGTCTCTTTTCCCAGACGCGGGTCTGCAGATATGCCCCAGGTGGAAAGCAATTCTATGCTGCATTCCTGGATTTTATTAATGAGGTTGAGAACGTTGATGTTACGTTCTTTCAGGTTTACCACATAATAAGTAACAAGCTGTCCTGGCCCGTGATAAGTTATTGATCCACCCCTCTCAACCCTGATCACGTCCAGGCCGTCTGTTTCCGGACCTGGAACCCAGTGAATTCCGGCAGTGTAAACATCAGGGTGTTCAACAACAATCATACAGTCTTCTATTCTTCCTTCGTTACGCAGATGGTTCAATTTTCTCTGGAAGACCAGTGTTTCTGTATAATCCATTTTACCCAGGTCGAGAATCATTATTGAGAATCGTAAAAGACTATTAAAGTTAGATTGTATGAATCTTGTAGACAAAGATAACACTAACATGGAAGATGGCTTATAAATACGGAATTAATATCATACCAGTGTAATTCGTATGCTTGATCAGACCAGCCTTACACAAATAATGATTCTTACTGAAATATTTGACGGAAATGAAAAACCCTCTGAAATATCCAGAAAAATAGGTATAACAATTCAGGGTGTACAGTACCACACTAAAATAATGAAAGAGAAAGATCTCATTGACACAAATGGAAAGATCACTGAAAAAGGCTTTGATTTCCTTTATTCCGGCCTGAGCAGTTTCAGAGATTTTGTAATGGAAAGCATGTTTAAGCTTGATAATGTCCTTGTCTGGGAGGCCATAGCCATGGAGGACCTGAAAGAAGGCGACATAGTGTGGCTTAAAATGAATAATGGGTACCTTTATGCAACTTTGGAGAAGTCGGAAGGGGCTTCGGGCACAGTCATGAAAAAAACTCAAGCAGGCGAAATAGCCGGTATATCCCAGGTCAAGGGAATAATAAACATGCAGCTTGGGACAGTCAGCATTATTGTTATTCCTGACGTAGAAAATATCATTGAAATGAAAGGGATAATAGAGAAGGTTGGAAATTTTCTGAAATCACACCCATCCGGAATCCTTGGAGTTCTGGGTGAGGAAGCATTGATAGTTGCAAAGAAGATGAGCATCGTACCCGAACTTCAATTTGCGCCTCTAGAATCAGCATTTGAAGCCTCAAACCGCGGGATTTCCACACATGTAATCATTTCGGACCGAAGGTTTCATTTTACTCTTCAGACCCTGAGAGAACTTCAGAGGAAAAACCCGAAAACTGAACTAAAAATCAACTATATTTAAATACTAAGGTACATAAATATATAATTATTTACATATTTTCTTAAATATTTATATGGTTCATTAGGACTTCCATATATTATGGAGATGTCAATATTTTATTAATTCCCCAACCGATTGTTAAATATTTAAATATAACATTTTAATACCATCTTTAGCAAAACATAGAGGTGTAAAAGATGGAGGACGATGAAAGTGGCCGTGGGAGTACAAATCTTGGCAGATCTTTATGGCGTGGATCCGGATGCAATATCCGAAGCTGAGAGACTATTCCCCATAATAGAAGGAGCAGTAAAGGAAGGAAAGCTGACGAAGATATCTTCGGATTATTACCAGTTTCAGCCGAAAGGTGCAAGCGGAATTGTACTTTTAGCTGAGTCTCATCTGTCTTTTCACACATGGCCGGAGCATGGACTGGTGACCCTTGATATCTATACGTGCGGTGATCCCAAAAGCGCTGAAGTAGCATTTGCGTATATCCTTGACAGACTGAAACCCACAGCCGTAGACACAAAGAGGCTTAAAAGAGGAGTTTCCATCAAGGAAGAGGTCAAGGCAATAAAACCTCAGCATGTGCTCGTTCCTTGAGTGAATAATACTCAATTTTTTTATTCAACAGTTTATTATTATTTTAAAATTATGCTAAATTATCATTTTCCTGGTTTAAGTCTTCGTTATCAACTTTCATTTTATTCTTCGTAACTGATTTGGGATCGTTTGCACCAAACTCTATTTTGTCCGGTGCTTCAACATACTTACCCTCACCTACCCCAAGATCTGACATCTTCCTTGCCGTAACCAGCACCCTAGATTCAAGCGTTGATACGAGACTGTTGTAATCCTTCACTGATTTGTTAAGGCT
>JAJYYD010000039.1 GCA_021801305.1 Thermoplasmata archaeon | reverse complement strand
CGCAGAACTGACAGGGATGGCAGTTGTGACAGAGGTCATGGATACTGACCAGATTGGGATTGTTTCAAAATATTCGGATATACTGCAGGTGGGATCCAGGAACTCTCAGAATTTTCCTCTTCTTAGGAAGCTTGGAAGACAGAAGAAACCGGTTCTCCTTAAGCGGGGATTTGGGAACACCGTTGATGAATTCATAAACTCGTCACGTTACATATCTAGGGAGGGCAACAGGAATATCATCATGGTTGAAAGAGGCATAAGGACATTTGAAAACTCCACGAGATTCACACTGGATGTTTCGGCTGTTCCAGTTATAAAGGAAGTGGTGGATTATCCTGTGCTCATAGATCCAAGCCATCCTGCGGGAAAGAGGCGCCTTGTCCAGCCCCTTGCGCTTGCGGGGATCGGATCAGGCGCCGACGGCCTGATGGTTGAAGTCCACCCGTCACCTGATGATGCCCTGAGCGACAGGGATCAGCAGCTTGATTTCCAGCAGTTCGGACAGCTTTACAGAACATCACAGTCAATGTTCTCTTTCATGCGCAGCCAGGAATCCTTTGAGGTCGAAAAGGGGATAGAATGAATGTCGCCGGGCAAATAATACAGATTTATAACAATGGCGATATAACTGTTCATGCCTGATACAAAAATTATAGCCACCATGGGACCGGCCAGTGCAGACATGGCCGTTCTGGAAAAAATGGCAAAAAACGGACTGTCTGCAGTCAGGATCAATACCGCTCATGCCGATCCCGGTTACATCGGGAAAATAAAGGGCATGATTGACCGCGTGAACAAGAAACTGGGGACCTATATAGGGGTGCTCGTGGACCTCAAGGGCCCGGAACTGAGAACCGGGGAATTTCCTGGAGGAAGCTTTGAAGTTAAAGCAGGATCGCAGTATATTCTTGCTCCGGAAGGGACTAAAGGCGATGTTTTCACCATAAATTATCCTGCAATCCTAAACACATTGACCACTAACGATCTTATACTGATGAGCGACGGCAGATTCAGGTTCAAGGTCGTAAAGTCAGGCAAGAACCAGGCTACGGTCAAGTCCCTTGATTCAGGCAGGATGAGGGACAGATCAAGGATAAACGTTCCAGGAAAATACCTTGATCTCGGAGTGCTTACCGACAGGGATATCATATTCCTGAAGGAAGGAATAAAAGAAAACGTGGAATTTTTTGCCCTTTCATTCGTGCAGAAAAAGGAGAATGTGGAACACCTCCAGAAACAGATCATGACCAATGGAGGGGATCAGCTCATTGTTTCCAAGATAGAGACTAAAAGCGGCCTCCAGAATATCAGGACAATAAGCAGGGTATCAGACCTTGTAATGGTCGCAAGGGGAGATCTCGGAGTGGAGCTACCACTGGAAGAGGTTGTGGTAGCACAGAAAAAGATTATTGACGAATCCCACAGGTACGGGGTTCCCACCATTGTTGCAACACAGATGCTGGAATCCATGGTCAATTCATCGTCCCCCACCAGGGCGGAAGTTTCAGATGTTACAAATGCGATAATGGACAACACCGACTGCGTCATGCTTTCGGAGGAGACCGCTATTGGAAAGTTCCCGGCAGAGGCAGTAGAGTACCTGAACAGGATATCGACCTATGTGGAGGATAAGGTGGGAGATTTCAGGGAGCCTGATGATTTCCTTGGCAACAGGGTTGCATATTCAATATCCCGGGCCGCAAAGGTAGTTGCATCCGAGATAGAGGCTGATGGGATTGTGGCATTCACCCAGTCCGGAAACACGGCAAAGATGATTTCTGCTGTTCGGCCCTGCGTACCCATTTACACCATGGTCACTGATCCCCACCTGGGCAGAAAACTGAATCTTTTCAGGGGAATCAGGCCGGTAAGGATTGATCCTGTGAAAAGCGATGACGGTGATCTTTATGAAACCATATTGAGTGCAGAAAAGAGCATAAAAATACGAAAAGGTGCAAGGCTCGTGATTACTTCAGGAGCGCCCAACTTCCTTTTCGGAGGCACCAATGAAGTCATGGTTTCCACATTCGGGAAATTCCTTGGCAGGGGTTACCCGTCCGGCAAATCCTTCAGGGGAATTGTAGCAGGTAAACGTGTGAAAGGGGACATACTCATTGTAAATGAGGATATCAGCGAAGAAAGGGATGATTTCAGGAAATACAGGGGCATAATATTTACTGGAAAGGCTTCCCATGAAGTTATGGAAACCCTTGAATCTTCCGGAATACCAGTGCTTTATAATACAAAAATAAGGGAAAAAATATCAGAGGGTGATGAAATCTTTATTGATGGATACACAGGAATAATCAATTCCTGATGACCATCAGAATATATCGTCCCTGATTGTGCTAATTTTCAGGTCCTTGCCGGAATAATCCACATACATGTTCTTTAGTTTCACGTACTCCTCTATTCCGTATTTGCTGCCTTCACCGGCCTGCCCTGTCATCCTGAACCCTGTGTGGTATCCCTGTGAGGATTCTGGGCCAGGCATGTTCACGTAAACCTCCCCGAACCTTATCTTTTCTGCTGCAAGGAATATGAAATTTGGGTCCTTTGTGAACAGGTATGATGCCAGTCCATACCTGGAATCGTTTGATTTCTCTATTGCCTCTTCTACGCTTGAAACAGGTGCAGCTCCGAGAATTGGACCGAAAATTTCCTCCTGGAAGAGTTCGGAATTCTGCGGCACATTATCCAGAAGAGTTGGCTCAAAGAAATACCCACCCTTGAACTTTCCTGAAATGTCAGCTTTCTTTCCTCCCGTAAGGATTTTTATTCCGCTTGTCCTGGCGTCCTCGGAAAACTTTTCTGCTGATTTAAGGGCTCCAGCATTGATAAGCGGTCCCACATCTGACACGGTTGGGTCTCCAACCTTAAGCTTCTTTGTAATTTCAACGAATTTGTTCATGAAAGATTCGTAAATCTCCTCGTGTATGTAGAGTCTCTCCGCTGCTATGCATGACTGCCCCACATTCAGGAATTTTGCCCATATGAGAGTCTTAAGGGTATTTTTTATGTCTGCATCTTTCCAGACGATAAATGGTGCCTTACCTCCAAGCTCAAGCACAAGCTTCGCCATATTTGAGGAGGCCTGCCCCATGATTCTCTGTCCTGTTGCGGTTGATCCTGTCATGGTTATCAGTGCAACCTTTTTATGGGCTACGACGTAGTCCCCTATGACGCTTCCTTTTCCTGTCACTAAGTTCAGGACTCCTTTTGGGATTCCAGCTTCAACAAATTTCCTGACTATCCATTCCGCAGTGAACGGAGTGTCACTGCTGGGCTTCAATATGACTGTATTACCCGTAAGCAGTGCTGGAGCGAGTTTTCTTACAACCATGGCAGCTGGAAAATTCCAGGGTGTCAGTGCAAGAACTATTCCATAAGGAACTTTGTACTGGTAAATCTTCCTTCTTGATGTGTCCCCTTCTACAATGTCGCCTGTAATTTTTCTTGCAAATTCCGCGTAATACTGTATCTGGTCAAGTACACCGTTTACTTCATCGCGGGCTTCCCTCAGTATCTTGCCGTTCTCGCTTACAAGGAGACCTTCAAGCTCCTCCCTCTTTGCAGCAATAAGGTCTCTTGCCTTATACAGTATTTTTGCCCTTTCCACGGAGGTCGTGTCCGACCATGATGCAAAGCTGTCCTCTGCAGCATCTATTGCCCTGTCCACATCCTCTTTAGTTCCCGCAGGGAACAGGCCGAACACATCACCGGTGCTTGGGTTGATCTTTTTTATTTCTTCTCCTGATTGCGACGAAACCCATTCGCCATTTATCAACATCTTCATGCTTTTCATAGCGCATCAAGAGATAAAAGATTTGTGAAAACTTGTCAACAGACAGGAAAAGGGCTGGAAACTGTGCTCCTGTATAGTCCGATATGGTTATATACATTTTTAGACTTCTCGGACCTACCCTAAATTTAGGTGATAATGGATGAACGATGGCGACTTTATCAAGATTGATTTCGAAATGCGCGTAGGGGAAGACAAGAAATTAGTTGCTACTAATTTGGAAAAACTTGCCCAGGAAAATAACATTTACGATGAGAAGAAAAAATACAAAGATGCTGTATTGATTGTTGGGACTGAGAACCTTTTCAAGGAAATTAACGAATCCTTCAAGAATGCAGAGGTGGGAAAAGAGACCGAAGTGGAGATAAAAGCCGAGGATGCTTACGGATTAAGGGACCCCAATAACATAAGGGTTCACACCGTCAGGGAACTCCAGAAGCTTGAGATTGATCCTGTGGTTGGAAAGGAGGTCACGATCAACAAGAAAAGAGGGAGAATAATATCTGTCACACCTGGAAGGGTACTTGTGGACTATAACCACCAGTATGCCGGAAAACCTGTTTTTTACAAATACACTGTAAAGGGTGTAGTTGAAGACCCAGTTGAGAAGGCCAGATCAATTATAGAAATGAACTACACTCAGGATGCTGACAAGTTCGATCTTTCCATTGAAAATGGTACACTTACGGTTAAAATACCTGAGGAAACAAAATTCGACCCATTCTGGATAGAGGCCAAATTCAATATAGTAAGTGAAGTCAGGAAGTATCTTCCGGACCTTGACATAAACATAGTTGAATCATATGCAAAACCAGAAAAGAAAGAGGAGACCCCTGCTGAGGAAACCCCTAAACAGGATGAAGTGAAAAAGGAAGAAGAGATCAAGGAAGAACAGAAATAATATCCATGACTGAAACCGAATCGGGAAGTTCGGAAAACATTTCCCTTATTTTTAAGAAACTCGCTGAAAGAATAACTGTCATACTTGTGGAACCTCACATTGAAGGCAACATAGGTGCTGTGGCAAGATCAATGAAAAATGCAGGCCTTTCAAACCTTATTTTAGTGAATCCCACAGAAATAGGAAACGAGGCTTTTGCCCGGACCATGGGCGGGAGAGATATACTTGAAAACGCGAGGATATGCGATTCACTGGCATCAGTGGCAGGGGAGTTTTCAATTCTGGCAGGAACCTCGAGCACTGCTTCCGGCAACCATAAAAAATTCAGAAGAATACCTGTAACGCCTCATGAATTCTGGAAAAGTAACCTAGAT
>JAJYYD010000168.1 GCA_021801305.1 Thermoplasmata archaeon | reverse complement strand
ATCCATCCGGTTATTACGAGGAAATTTACAGCAGGACACTCAGGATCAGGGAAAAAATAGAGAGGGAAACCGAAATAAGGGTACTTGTAACTCTGGGCCCTTATCCTCTGGATTATTTCTTCTTCAGGGATGCAGGCCTGGACCCAGTTGAAAATATGAAAATGGGGCTTGATATGGCAGCACAACTGATTAAGGACGGAAAGGCAGATGCCATAGGCGAGGTGGGTCGTCCACATTTTCCTTGTGAAGAAGAAATAGTGGATTCTTCAAACGTGTTACTGTCATATTCGTTTGATCTTGCAAAGGATCTCTCCTGCCCGGTCATACTTCACACTGAGGACCTGGGAGAAGACGGTTATTCCTCCCTGGAAAAAATGGCATTGAGATCCGGCCTGGATCCGTTTAAAGTGGTAAAACACCATGCATATCCACCTAATCTTTTGTTCAAGTCCAAGCTTTCACGATCAATTCTGGCTACCCGCCCAAATGTAAGGGATTCCATAGCAACAGGTAAGAATTTCATGATAGAAACTGACTATGTTGATGACAGGGACAAACCCGGGAAAGTCATACCAGCAAACTCTGTACCTCTTCGGGCAAAACTCATAATGGGGGAGTATGAAGACAGCTATTCGATACTTGAGAACATGTTCATTACAACTCCGGAAAAGGTATTCGGCAAGGGTTCCATTGCCCCATAAACAAACTGGAATTCAACCTGATTCCGCAAGAAATGATTTTTATATCCCCGTTATCTATGTCAAACCATGAGCTTAACCCCTGCACAGGTTGACAAAATAAGTGAAGAACTCAAGTCTGTGCTGAGGGTAGAGGTAAAATCAAAGAAAATCAAGAAGATTGAATCCAATTTTTACAAGGTCATTGTAAATGCCCTTGAATCTCTCAATTCAGATGCGGAGGATCACCTTTCAAACCAGAATATAACCGGGTATATTCAGACAAAGGAGAGAATTTCAGAGATTGAGAAAGATTTCAAGGCATTCTTCCAGAGGAGATTCGAAAAGATTGCAACCTATTCCATTTATGATTTGGAAACAGACCTCATGAACTCATTGACGCCAGAGGAGAAAGAATTCATCACCAGGCTGCATAATGCAATGCAGGATGAATATGACCATCTTCTAATGAAAAGGAAGGAGAAGAAGCCCGAGATTCAGGAGGAAAATAAACCAGAACTTGAACATGCGGCTGAGGAAATCGAGCCTGAAAATGAGGAAAGGGGTCTTGAAAAGGAGGAAGATTTATACATCCTTGTCAGAATAGTGGGAGATCAGCCCCCCATTGCCCAGGCAGAAAAGAATTACTATCTTCATGACAATGACCTGGTGTATCTGCCTAAAAAATTTGCAGAGATCCTTGTGAACAGGAACTCCGCTGTGAAAATAGATATTAAAAATTAAAAAAATATGGAAAATTTCAGTGTTTTTTTCTTATTGCAAATCCTGCTATAACCCCAATTATTACCACTGCACCAATTCCACCGACTAACTCATAGTCCATGGTAGTCAGACCGGATGGAGAAGAGGTTACGGAGGGTGTGCTGGATACAACAATGGTATGATTTGAGAAGTGGGGTATGTGTATGATCACTACCGTTCCTGAATTTTCCTGCACTGTCGTATAGTAGGCGGAAGTTGTGGAGTTTGCATTCAGTGTTCCGTTGAAGGAGCTGAGTATTGCCGAGTTGCCATCAAAGGTCACGTATATCTTACCGCTGTTCGATACGAATTTGTCTGATACAAATATTGCAATGTTTGTTCCTCTGTGCTGCCTTGAACCCACTTCAACCGTCACTTTTCCATCCTGCACTGAGGTGACTGACATTCTCAGGGAGCTGTTGAAGAATATGGATGTGTTGTAAGAACTGCTGTTATCATTGCTTATTGCTATCTGCCCGGATATCTTTCCACTGGCTATTGAATTCTGGAAAACTGCTTCCAGTGAACTGTTTATCCTCTGTAATCCTGGAGGGGAAACCATTGTGATTCCGGCAAACCCTGATGTGTTTACTGAAATTCTTGACCCCGATATCGTAACATTTCCACCGTTTATTGACATAATCCCGAAGTAACCATGCCCCGATATCATGACAGATGTTCTTGCTGAAAGATAGGAATCGTTCAGGCCTAGAGTTGTGTTGGCTGCAACGCTGCTGTTTTCAAATGTTTCTGAAACATTCATTGTGTTGTGGAAACCAGAAGGTATATTGTGTTCTGAAATTTTAAGACCGGATGAGACATTGAATACCATGGTCCCATTTTCCAGGAAGAAATTGGATTCTATTGATGGATTATTGTGTATTGCATACGTATAAGAATTGTTTGCATAGAAGAATATACTTCCCATTTCCAGAGGTTCACCAACCCTGAATGGCGGCACCTGTGATGGGGTTCCAATGGTCCCATTGCCCTTCGAACTGATGTTCTGGAACACTACAGTATTGTTACCAATGCGCGATGTGAAGTTTGATATTACACCAGTGCTGTTGTTGAATGTCAGATTTACAAACCTGCCTGAGACTAGTCCAGTTGTTGCGTTGTATGTGAACTCATCCTGGTTCCTGTGGTTACGGAAATAGTTTTTCAGTATATTCCTGAAATTACCGTTGGAAACAAAACCTGCAACAAGTTTTCCTGATAAAATCGAGGAAGACTGTACTGCCGTGACTGTGGTATTGTTGTTGGAAAGTGTTGTCTGACCATTTGTAAATAGGTATCCCATGAAGTTCCCGTTTGAAATCTCGAATACGTTCATTTCTGAAGAACTCTGAATATTCATCTGGTAACTGATCATGTTGCTAACCTGTGACTGGAATTCAATTTTCATTTTGTTCCTTACCTCAACAGGCTGCGTTGTCAGATTGACCACTATCTTTGCTTCCGAATTGGCTTTACTGGATGTTGAGACCAGAAGAGTGTGCATCTGTTCCATTGAGACGATTGTCATATTGTGGGTTGATATCATGTTCAGGTTCATTGTGCTCGGAATATTCACGTAGTTAACGCCGTTCACAGATATATTGCCTGCCAGCATGGACGAACTCCCATCGCTGTTGTAGGCCAGATCTTTTATGGTGGAGTTTCCTGCCAGTGTGAAAGAGTAGTTTCCCATTGCTTCTCCGGTCGTATTTACGGGTTGACCTGAAACAGCCATGGAGACACTGCTCAGCACTAGTACTGACAGTAATCCCACGATTACTATTTTGCTAATCATCCCCTCATAATCATTAATGTGAGATAACTTATTTTTGGTACAAATACTCACTGGAATAATAAAAATGCGGAAAAATACTGGATCTCTATAATTTTTCAGGATAATATCTGTAGTTTTTTTACAATGCTGGATCGATATATTTACCATTGCTTGACCTTCCAGGTGCCTGGACAAACATAAAGAATGTAGGAACAATTCCATACAGGGGAAAGCCCGAGGGCAACTGACGCTCCAATGGAGTGAGGAAAGTCCCCTCTCCACGGTGGGTCCCAGCCGGCGCAAGCCGGCATTCCGAGAGGGATGGTAAAGAGAAAAGAAATACACGTTTCCGGGTCAAGAATGATAAGAAAATTTGACGTTTCCCGGAGTATCGATGGGAACTCTCCCTGGGTGGAGAAAGTCTAAACAGACCTTATGAGACCACTGTGAGGGTCAGGTAAGACGCAGGCCCATGGCCATACAGTCGAATGTTGCCAACCCGCAAGGGTGAACAGAAAGGGGCTTATTCCGGGCATTCCCCTTTTATTTTTCAGAATTTTATCAAAAATCTGCATGCCTTAGAACCGTCAATAACCCTGTGAGTTACGTCTATTTCCGCATCAGTTGTGGATCTGAACATGTCGCTTTCTGCCCTGCAGGCCTCACTGTAGCGCATTGATATGCCAAGAATTGGGCAGTTGAATTCCACCAGCTCATATGTATTGTCGTCAATCTTTTTCCAGTTGGAGAGATAACCTTCCTCATCCCTCATTCTGCTCAGCTTCATGATCTTGTCATCAGGATTGAGTCCGTCAAGACTTTTCCTGTATGGCATGATCATCTTTCCAGTTCTCATCCGCAGCAGATTCACGACATGATCCCGTCCGAGCTCTTTTTCTATATAGCTCAAAGCTTCCACCGCTATTTCAGAGTAGCTCTTTGGCAGAAGATCTGTTCCATTTTCCGTGAGGGAGAAAAGGCATCTGGGCCTGCCTCTCTGCATGGACATGTATCTCCTTTTAGCCAGCCCGTCCTCCTCCAGCCCAGTCATATGTTTCAGTGTCGCCACCTTGGAGATTCCGAGTCTTTTGCTTAGATCGTCCAGAGAAAGCTCCTGTTCCTTCTTCAGTTCGAGGATTATTGCTGATTTTGTATTCCCTGATTTGATCAGATTATTCATCATATGATCAGTTGAACTCATTATTTTAAGATTTACGAGCGGGAATTCCCCTTTCGTATAAGATAGAGGATGAAAGCTGGCGTAATGCTTATAATCAGCAGCCTGGCCAGAAAGAAGCATGTTCATAAGAACATAGAAATTCAGGAATATTCACTCATCTGTCATACAGGATGTTGCCAGAAGACATGACAAGGCATTTGATAACTTTTACAGAAGGATAAAGGAGAAGAGGAACGGCAAAAGCACCAAGGCAGGATTTCCGAGATTCAATTCCCCAGGCCGGTACATTTTCATCACACATACACAATCCGGATTCAGAATAATGGACAATGGTCATGTATGGTTTTCGAAGATCGGGAAAATAAGAACATTCATGCACAGATCCGTCACCGGTCATATCAGGACAGTATCAGTAAATCATGATTCCGTTGTAGACTGTGGATCTACCAGCAATGGCAACTCCGGTCGGTGAAACAGGAAGCTCCCTGCGTTAGCTGGTAGAGTATGTAACTGAATTGGTTTATGGGATATATTTCTCAGAGTTATCGATGTGAACTTTATATTTCAGAAAAACCTACCATAATCCATGTCAGATAAATCCTGCGATGTAAAAGGGTGCACAGATTTGAGCTTCAAAACCGTACCTGCCGGACTGGCGAAAAAAGCATTCTCATTTGATGACAGCAAGACAAAGGTTCATCTCTGCAAGGCTCACTACAAGGAATACAAGAAAAAAACCAAGCAGGACAGGGAAGTTGACCGGATGGACTGGGTCTGATCATCGGTAATTTA
>JAJYYD010000066.1 GCA_021801305.1 Thermoplasmata archaeon | reverse complement strand
GCTGGATTTCAGATATGTGTCCAGATTCCTATTCCCGTTTGTTATATCCATACGCCGTGAACAGGAGATAGCATTATTACTTAACGGATCACGAAATTCCTGCGGTATTCATGTGCTTTCTGTTAACTTGTAATTAATTGTTTTGGCAAAAACGACTGACATGAAGAGAAACAAGAGCGAAAAAAAGTCTGCAGTATCTGCGGTATGGTTAAATACCAATATTCATTCTATTCAAGCACACAGTTTGTGGTGTCTAAATGTCTGGTGATAGATTTAATTATTATCTGAAAATGATATTGAATTCCGGTCTTGAGGAATACGCCTTGATATCGGAGCAACTGGAAAATGACAGTTCAATATCACAGGATGAGGCGGAAGAGCTGGAGAGACTTATAAAGAGGTATATGAGCGTTTACAACCGCTACAATCTGAAAGTTATAAACAGGCAGACAGGTGAAGAGGAATTGCCTCCGCAGACTATGATAGACAATTTTGGTGAAACCTCTGATTTTATCGAAACTGCCAGTCTGTATGGGCTTCAGTGGAAAGTATACTCGCCAAAGGGAGGTTTTGAGAACTCGCCAGTGCAGAGGTGGTATTACAACCAGCACATAGCTTCAATACTTAATTCTGTTCTTGCGGAAGTTGTCCCAGGCAGGGTGAAGAACTATTTCGACATACCGCCATGGGTTATGGGAAGTGCACATGCGCCAGGCACTCTTTATCTGCCACTAAGTGAGCTGGCAACTCTTGCAATAAGCAGAAGACTCATACCAGATTGGGACTATCTTGTGAAAATGGGGCTCCCAAGAGAAATGGTGGATTCCATCAGGGCAGCCAATCTCGGTTCCAAGCTTTGATCTCCGCCATAAAATAGTTTTACATTTATAATATTATCAGTCATCTACCAACAGATTATATGCAATAAAGCGATAATAAGACATGAAGCACAATGGAATTATCACGCCAATGATAACACCTTTCAACAGGAAAGGTGAGATAGATTATGCTGCAACTGAGACATTAATTGCATATTTGAAGAAGATAGGGGTATCAGGACTTTTTCCCCTGGGTTCAACCGGTCTCTTTCCGTTTCTCAGAGAGTCAGAAAGAAAGAAATATCTCGAATTTGTGGCTGATCATGCAGGGGGGATCAAGCTGTATGCCGGAATTGGATCAGCTTCGACCCAGATATCATCAGACCTTGCAAAGGAGTGCAATGACCTTCCTGTTGATGTCATGGTTCTAATGCCACCATATTATATACAACCCGGACAGAAAGAGATCATGAGACACTTTGAAGAGGTACTGAAGAATGTCAAGAAGGAACTTTTCATTTACAATATACCTCAACTTTCAGGCACTTTCATTGACCCGGAAACTGTGTCCAGATTGAAGGATAATTATTCACAGATAACCGGGCTTAAAGAAAGCTCTGGGGACATGAGGTATTTTTCAAAAATAATGGAATTTTCCGGACCAAATTTCTCGATCTTCCAGGGGCAGGATGATCTCCTGGTTCCGTCTCTTGCAATAGGAGCTGACGGAGGTGTCTGCGGTCTGACAAATTTCTCGGATCCTGTGGTTCGCTGCTATAAGGCTTTCAGGAGTGGCAATCTGGAAGAAGCCCGCAAAATTCAGTTCGGCGAGATAAACGCAATTATGAAGGTCATAAACGCGGACAGGTTTCCATCCGGATACTATCATGCTTTTTACACGAGAAACAGGATAGATGGAGGTTACAGATCGCCAATGCTTGAACCAGCTGAAGATTCTAAGAAGCGTTCCGAAGATTTTCTTTTAAAACTAAAAAACTAATTTTTTGATGCCCCCGGGCAATTATTTTTATTGTATAATTCTCATTTTCCATTCGATAAAATATAAATACGGATTTGACCTTTACGGATACCTTAGTGAAGGAGGAATAAAATATGGCAGAACAGACATATGTAAAGTTTGAAACTCCCGAGACATTAGAAAAGAAGATTCTCGACTTAGTTGAAAACTCATACAGAACAGGAAAGATAAAGAAAGGAACAAATGAAGTTATAAAATCCATTGAACGAGGAGAGAGCAAGCTGGTAGTTATAGCAGAAGACGTAACTCCGCCGGAAGTTGTATACTATTTGCCCACACTGTGCGAAGAGAGAAAGGTCCAGTACGCCTACGTAAAGAAGAGAACAGATCTTGGATCAAAGGTTGGAATAGGGGCAGCAGCTTCCCTGTCAATAGTTGACTATGGAAAGAATGACGAAGCCTACAAGCAGATCGTATCTCAACTGGCTGAGATCAAAAAATAGGTGATATGAATGGCAGATGAAGCCACTCCGGCTGAAGTTGTTGAGCTATTGGGAAGAACGGGAATGACAGGCGAGGCCACAACCGTGAAGGTTAGGGTCCTGTCAGGCCGGGATCAGGGCAGAATCATAGCGAGAAATGTTATGGGCCCTGTAAAGGTCGGAGATATTCTCATGCTCAGGGAAACTGCAAGAGAGGCAAAGAGACTCTCAATAAGGTGATATAGATGGCAAGAAACTGTTACTTCTGTGGAAAAGCCATTGAACCGGGGGCCGGATTCATCCACGTGAGAAAGGATGGCGTCACCATTAACTTCTGCAGCAGGAAGTGCAAGGTTAATATGATAGACCTCGGAAGAGTCTCCAGGAAAACCCGGTGGACTAATGAGTTCCATGCAATAAAGAACATGAAGAAGGAATCCTCAAAGAACCAGTAAGGGATCAGAATGGAACGAACTCTTATTTTAATAAAACCGGACGGCGTCAAACGGAAGCTGTCTGGTAAAATTCTTTCAAAGTTTGAAGACAAAGGCATGAAAATAGTGGCAATGAAGATGCTGGTTCTGTCTAAGGAAAAGGCAGAAAAACACTACGCAGTGCATAAGGATAAGCCATTCTTCAATGGGCTGGTCTCCTATATCATTTCAGGTCCAATAGTGGCAGCAATGCTCGAAGGAAAAAACTGCATTTCCGTAACAAGAACCTTGTGCGGGTCAACGGATGGGTCCAAAGCCCAGCCCGGAACCATAAGGGGGGATTACTCAATGGGCATAGAGAAAAACATAATTCACGCGTCTGATTCTGAGGAATCATTCAGGTACGAATGGCCCATCTACTTCTCTCCAGAAGAGGTTACAGAATATTCGTCGGGAGACGAAGAACTTATCTTTTGAGGTGGTTATGGATAAAACCCTCAGGCAACCAATTGTTTGCGTCCTTGGCCATGTAGACCACGGGAAGACATCGATTCTTGATGTCATCAGGGGTACCTCGGTAGCTAAAAAAGAGGTTGGAGGCATAACCCAGAAAATCGGGGCATTCGAGGTGGACATGGAATCGTTCTCCAGGGCATCCCGATCAGAAATAGGAAAAAACAAGTTGAAGATCCCGGGCCTTCTGTTTATAGACACACCTGGACATGTCGCATTCTCAAACATGAGGGCAAGGGGGGGAGCTCTTGCAGACATAGCAATACTGGTCGTGGACATTAATGAAGGGTTCAAACCGCAGACAGTGGAATCAATTGAGATCCTGAAACGTTTCAAGACACCGTTCATCGTGGCTGCGAACAAGATAGACCTGATACCGTTCTTCACAAATGTAAAAAATATATCATTCAGGGAACTGCAGAAAACCCAGAGAAGTGAATATAACGAAGAGTTAGATAACCGGTTTTATAATCTGGTCAATAAATTTTATGAATATGGGCTTGCAACAGATAGGTATGACAGGATAACAGATTTCTCAAAGACAATAGCCATAATTCCTGTAAGTGCCAAAATGGGAATTGGAATTTCTGATGCCCTGCTGATGCTTGCAGGACTGGCACAGAGATTCCTGGAGCGCAATATAGAATACGTGAGCGGTCTGGGAAAAGGCACAGTAATCGAGGTTAAAAAGGAAGAGTCTCTGGGGATGACACTTGACACAGTCCTTTATGAAGGCTCACTAAAGAAGGGTGACAGGATAGCTGTAAGTACAAGGAATGGACCGGCCGTATCTAAAGTCAAGGCTATCTTCGTCAGTGGAAAAGGGAAAAAACTGGTAGAAAAATCCGAGGTTTTTTCTGCCCAGGGGATAAGAGTGGTTCTCGCGGACAAGATTGAAGTAATCCCGGGATCACCGGCAATAGGGGTGGAAGATGACACGGACGAAGCTTTTGAGGAGATAAGGAAGGAATCACAGATCAATATACCACTCTCACTTACCGGTGTTACTGTGAAAGCGGAGGCACTGGGATCCCTGGAGGCAATTTCTTACGAACTCTCCAAGAAGGACATCCCCATAAGGTCGGCTGGCATTGGTGATATAACCCGGAGAGATATAACGGATGTTTCTACCCTGAATGACCAGCTCAGCAAAATAATTATAGGTTTCAATGTGGAAATGCTTCCGGAAGCACAGGAAGCAGCACTTTCCAGCGACACAGCGGTTGAGACTGGTTCAGTCATATATTCTCTGATAGAAGCTACCGAAAAGTGGATACAGGGAAAGAAGGAAGAGATAGAGGAGGGGAGAAAGCAGGAAACACCCATTCCGTCAAAATTCATGATCATGCCTGAATATATATTCAGGTCAAACAAGCCGGTCATAGTGGGAGTGAAAGTTTTAACCGGAAGGATCAAGGTCGGGGACAGCCTGATAAAGTCGGATGGAAGGTACGCTGGGGTCATAAAAAGCATAAGGGAAGGAGAGACTTCCAAGAAATTTGCTGACGCGGGACTGGAAGTTGCAGTTTCAATTGAGGGCGTTATACTGAACCGGCATATATTCCCTTCAGAGACCCTTTATGTTGATGTTCCAGAATCAGTGGTGAAATCCCTCAGGGAAAACAACATGGATACCGGCACAATGGAGACCCTTGAGGAGATAATAAAAATCAAGAGAAAAGATAATATTTTCTGGGGTACAAGAGCATAACTCAACGGTTGATCCTGTTCTCAATCATTCTTGAGACCAGGTACCGGTTTAAGGCAATTTTATTGTATATAACGTCACCCTTCCCTGTAAGGCGGATCAGTTGTATAAACAGAAACAGGGGAAATATCGGCGGTGATACCAGGGCACAGTAGGATATGGCTTTGATTCCATTCAGTTTTTTGCCGGTCTTGAAAACTATTACCCAGACAGCATCGTCTATCTTTTCAGCGGACAGATTGAAGCTTATGGGTTCAGCAGTGGAAGAGGGCTGCATTTTT
>JAJYYD010000103.1 GCA_021801305.1 Thermoplasmata archaeon | reverse complement strand
TTTCGGCTCTACGGCAGTCCTTGAAGGAAGCAGCAGAACATCGTCAAAGGTATAACCTTCTTTTATCGAGGTAAATTTATCCTTAAACATGTTGCCCTAAGGGCAAATAAGTATATATACATTGACGAAAGCGTGCAGATCAGTGTTTTATGGGCTCCAGCATGTACTTCACGAAGTCGATAGTCCTGTCCTGTTTCAGGCTGTATTCATAGTTAATCAGGGAATAATAATACTCAAGCAGGTCCCTGCTTATTCCCCTTTCAGCTGAACCTTTTTCTATGGATTCCATGATATAACCGCGGCTCAAGTTTACGGATTTTTCCAGTATCCGGGCCTCATCCATGTCCACAGAATCCTTTCTAGCAACTGTAACTGCATAAAGAGGCTCCAGCTTGAAGAAATGCGACACCTCATAGCCAATGTCAAGTATTATCTTTCCGTCCCCGTGAAAATACCTGAGCGCCTCATCACCAATCACAAGTGCAAATTCGGCTTCCTCGAGCAGATCAGCAGCCTCGGTTGCCTTACTGTATATTTTTTTGGGGCTTATACCCATCCTGGAGAGTACAAGATCCATGTAAAGCTCTGTGGTCCTGGTATGTGCAGTTACAGCAACTTCCATCCTGTCAGCCAGATCCTTTCCCGCTGATACTAGCAGAGTTGAGAGCGTCTGAGCCTTTGTATGGATATTTGCGCCTTTCAGGAGTTCCAGATCATCTGAATTCTCAAGATACGAAACAAGGGAAACCATAGCCGTGGAATATTTCCCGTCAAGTACTCCCTTGAGGTTGTCTGCAGGGCTCCCCTTTGACATTTTTGTCTGTGAGGAAAGTGCACCGATGAGAGGAAAACTGTGCGTGAAGTCTATTAGGGATATCATGAATTGCACTTTTCCTAGAAGTAGTGTTTTATGTTATAGAAAGTATCCCTCTGGGCCGGAATCTTCCCTGCCTGTTTAACCATCCTGTTCAGTTCTTCCACCGATGATCCTTCATTTCGGTCAGTTGCCCCGAAAACCTTCTCGCTGAAAGCTGTACCTACAAGGTCACTTCCGCCCCCGTTTATGGCAAGCTGGGCAATTTCTTTCCCAAGTGCAACCCAGTATACACTGATGTTTCTGATGTATTTTCCGGCAATGATCCTGGCAAGCGAAATCACTTTCAGATCTTTTTCACCGGATGACGCTGTGGTAACTTTCCCCATTTTCTGGAGGGGAGTGTTTTCTATGCTGAATTTCAGGGGGATGAAGGAAAGAAAGCCGGGAACCTCAATCTGGTTATCCCTTAACCTTACAATGTGATCGATTATATCTTCCCATTTCTCCACATGTCCATACGTCATTGTTGAATTGCCCCTTACGCCCATGGAATGAATTATCTTGGCATCCTCGAGCCATTTTTCACCGCTAATCTTCTCCTTTGTAGAAACCTGTACCCTGACATCGTGGTTGAATATTTCAGCTCCTCCCCCGGTATGGGCATCCATTCCGGCAGCCCTGAGCCTTGAGATAAGTTCCCTGATTGAATTACCGGTTGTCCTGGCAATGAAATCAATTTCCGGTATTGTAAGTGCCTTGAGTGTTATATCCGGATCGTATTTCTTGACTGTTGAGAATATCTCCTCGTAATACTCCACCGGCAGGTCCGAGTTGAATCCTCCAACAATGTGTATTTCTGTGGATCCGAGGGATTTCGCTTTCTCAACCTCTTTCCGGACATCGTCCACAGTGAGTTCATAGCCCTTATTGCTTTTGCCTTTCAGGACCATGGGCACATAAAATGCACAGATTGGACAGCTTGCAGCACAGTAATTTGAATAGTTTATATTGTATGATACGGCATATGAAACAACGTTTCCAACCTGTCTTGATGTGAGCTGATTCCCGAGATCCATAAGCGAGAACAGGTCAAGTTCCTCCATCAGCTTCAGTGATTCGCTGTAAGTTAGAGGTTTATCTGCATTCAGTTGATCAAACCAGTATTCTTCCGGGTAACCACCCATCAATTCCATGTGCTCAATATGCAATATCAACTAATAATGTTTTATGAAGTGTATATGGATGATGAATCTTCAGATATCACTGTTCAACGCTTTTTCCATATTAATTTCCAGTTTTTGCCGTAAAAATTGCATACATTGATGACATAGCTATCAGTAAAATATTGGGTATTATAAAAAAATGCGGGCTTTACCCGAGATGAACCATAAGGATGTTTTTTGGATGCTGCCATGCTTCCGCAACCCCATGACTTTATAATGAACAAACCTTATTAGACATATTAAAATCTGCTGTCATGTTTCAATATTCTGATCCTCTTTATGAAATCGAGAGAAAATCACTTTCAGGTGAGGATATCAGCCAGGAAGAAATTATCTACATGTATGATGAGGCGGACCTGTACCAGCTGGGGAGAATTGCCAGAAATGTGGCAGACAGGATCACGGGCAGATACGTATCCTTCGTTTCTAACCTCATACTCAATTACACGAACGTGTGCAATGTAAGATGCAATTTCTGCGCATTTTACAGAACCGGCAGCGAAGATGACGCATATACCATGACAAAGGAACAGGTGATTGATGAGATTGACCGTTATTATTCGAAGTACGGGATAAGGCAGCTCCTCATACAGGGAGGAGTCAACCCTGCACTTCCATTCTCATATTACACCGATATGTTCAGTGCAATAAGGGAGAGATTTCCGGGGCTGGGAATACACGGCCTTTCAACTTCAGAGATTTCATTTATATCAAGGAAAGAGAAAATGACCTATGCACAGGTTATAACGAAACTCAGGGAGAGTGGACTGCAGACAATTCCTGGTGCAGGAGCAGAGATATTTTCAGCAGACGTGAGGAAGGAACTGGGAAGGCCACTCAACAGCGGAGAGGAATGGCTGAAAATAATGGAGGAGGCCCATAAACTCGGTGTCAGGACATCTGCCACAATGATGTTCGGGCATGTTGAGGAGAGCAGGCATAAGGCTGATCACCTCATTTCCCTGGTTAACCTGCAGAAAAAATACAATGGCTTCCTTTCATTCACACCATGGAATTTTGAACCGGGCAACACAAAGCTCCAGAGAGAGGGAAAAGTGAAATTCAGGGCCGGAGGACTTGACGTGTTGAGGAATATAGCAATCTCAAGGATAGTACTGAACAGGCATATACCGGTTGTACAGAGTTCCTGGCTGACAAACGGACTGCAGATGGGCCAGATGGCCATACTGTTCGGAGCAAATGACTGGGGTGGAACCATCTACGATGAAAAAGTCATACCGGCAACAGGCAAGAGTGTCGGCAACCTCAGGAAAGAGGCAATCATAAACAACCTGAGATCAATAGGCATGATCCCTGTTGAAAGAGACAACATGTACCAGGTTGTAAAATACTACTGAAATGCCATTTAAAGAAAAAGAGATGGAAACCGGCATATATGCCAGAATTTCATCATATCCTGGAATCCCGGGGAAAATAAAGAGTGATCCTGAGGATTTCATGGTTGAGGAAATTCCCATAGAAATTCCAAGAAAACCAGACGGGAAATACCTCTATCTCAGGATCAGGTTGAGGAACTGGGATAATAACCGCTTTCTTATGAGGCTCGCGAGGGAGCTTGGCGTGAGCAGGAAGAGGATCACATATGCCGGAACCAAGGACAAGACTGCCGTTACAACACAATATTTCTGCGTAAACACCCCTTCCGGATTTGAAGCATCAAGGCTCGGTGATGTGGAAGTTTTGGAGACTTTCCGGAGTGACCGCATGCTTAAACTTGGTGATCTTCTTGGAAATTACTTCAGGATAAGCATTGAAGATCAGGAAGACCATGATGCAGAGATAATGTCCATTTACGATGACATATCATCAAAAGGCGGTTTTCCCAACTATTTTGGAATACAGAGATTTGGATCTGTCAGAACGAATACCCATAAAATAGGGAAATATATAGTGAATGGAAACCCTGATGAAGCCGTAAAAAGATACATCGGAGACCCAGATATAGACACTGAGGACTTCAGGCTGGAGTTCTACAGGACACTTGATGCAGGGGAGGCCCTGAAAAATTTTCCAATGCACCTTAATTTTGAAAGGTCGCTGTTGAGCCATATCGTTGAAACGGGTGATTTCAGATCTGCGTTTGCCAACTTTCCTGTAAACCTGAGAATGATCTTTGTCCACGCATACCAGTCCTATCTTTTCAATATGATGGTATCTGAAAGGTTCAAGAGAATGGGGAATCTCTCTGAAGTATCTGAGGGTGATATTGCAGTGCCTGTTGACAGGTATTTCAACCCTGTTGTGAACGAGGGTTACATAAAGGTCTCGAGATTCAATATTGAAAAGATATCAAGGCTTACAGCATCGGATCGTGTTCGGGTCACTGCCCCGCTCATAGGATATGATACAACCCTTTCAGGGGGATTGCAGGGAGAAATAGAAGCTGGCATAATGGAAAAGGAGAAAGTTTCCCCGGAAATGTTCCGGATTGCTTCAGACCCTTCAATGTCATCGTCAGGAGAGAGAAGAATTATTTCCGCAAAACCGGTCGACTTGAAAATACTTGAAAAAAATACCCTGGGTTTTTCCCTTGGAAAAGGCATTTATGCCACTTCTTTCCTCAGGGAGATACTCATTGATTCAGATTAAACCCACTTTCTGAAGTTCCTTCTTGACTTTTATCACAGCCTGCTCTATTTCACTCTCTTCTTTTGCGCCTGTGCACACAACCTTTCCGGAACCGAACAGAAGGAGAACCACCTTTGGTTCCTCAACCCTGTATACCAGCCCAGGGAACTGTTCCGGCTCATATTCAACATTTTCCAGGCCAAGTGACATTGCAATATCAGTAAGGTTCAGATCCGCTTCGAGATCATAAACTGCAACAATGTTCTGCACAACTATGTCCGGGTTGTCATAGACTTCAATGCCCGCCTTCTTTAATTTCTGTATAATCTTCTCAATGGTAAGCCTTACATTTGCAAGATTTTTTGCCCCCGTGCAGTTTACTTTCCCACTCCTGAAGATAAGAACTGCGGTCTTGGGATCCTGCAATCGGTATATAAGCCCCGGAAACTGTTCCGGTTCGTATTCTGATCCTTCCAGTGCCAATGCTATCCTGCTAAGATCGAGATGCTCTGCCAGTGAAGTTGATGCAACAATATTTTCTATGGTAATCTTTTCTTTTTCACTCATAAAAAACCCTTTCGTCGTTTATATATAAACAGTATTTAAACATGATTCATTGA
>JAJYYD010000034.1 GCA_021801305.1 Thermoplasmata archaeon | reverse complement strand
AGTTTTGTTTGATCCGTCAACCCAGAGAACCTTGTCTTCCATTTTTACAAATTCCGGGTTATTCTTGTACTTGATTACACATGATTCAGTGGGTTCCACAATGTCAAAATATGGCTTGAAACCTGAATAAAGTGCTGTAACAGATTTTCCATCTGGTGTCTTTCCGTAGAGCTCTATTGTAACGTCTGAAGTACGGTAAGATGCGGTAAGGAGTCTCATCACTATTTGCATTCATCTCAAGATACGTTGTGGTTTATTAACCCTATTGAAATCGTAATCACCCAAATCAAACATGGGAAACTTCCTGCCCAGTCTTTTTTTTCTATATACCCTAAGAGCTCGATTAAAGGCATAATGTTCTCAAGATTTTCACTGCTTATTATTCAATCATCATGTATTGTTGTTAAAAAACCTTAAATATTTTATATTTCATTGACTGCTGTGTGTTTTTTATCTATGGATGGAAACAGAATAGGGGTGTATGTTAGATGAACAGATTTCTGGAACTTGTATCGAAACATGATCAATACCGAAAAAAGGTCATAAATCTCCAGGCATCGGAGAATGTGATGAGCCCTGATGCCCTGAAATGTCTTGGGTCGGACATGGCCTCAAGATATTCACTTTACGAACCTGCAATCAAATCTGATGCGTATGGTGGAACCGGGTATTCAGAAGAGGTTCTTCATGAAACGGAAAAGCTGGCTTCTGAAGTATTCGGCACAAGGTTCTCCGAGGTCAGGTCTCTTGGTGGACACATTTCTGCGGAGATGGTTCTTCTTTCCATTGTGAAAAAGAAGGAGAACATTCTGTCAATCAGCGAAGCTGACGGAGGCTATACCGGATACCAGACGGGGTACCTGCCTGAAATGTTCTGTTTCCAGAACTACAGGCTTCCATATAAGAAAGAAGTCCAGGAGATTGATTTTGAGAAACTGGACAGGGTCATGAAATCCACAAAGCCCAAAGTCATAATGCTTGGACAGTCCTTCTTTCTCAAGCCTTATGATCTGAAGCATGTCAGGGATATTGCTGATGATTACGATTCCATGGTTGTGTACGATGCCTCACATGTACTTGGGCTGGTGGCAGGAAAAGCATTCCAGGAGGATATAGCAAAATATTCCGACATCTTCTTCGGATCAACCCACAAGACATTCTTCGGTCCACAGGGAGGCCTCATATTCACTGACAACGAGGAGATTTACAACAGGATTGAGAAAAACATAACATGGAGGACCATGGACAATTACCATATTTCAAGGGTGGCATCTATTGGCACTGCACTTTCTGAAATGAAGCAGTTCGGAAAGGAATATGCCTCTTCAGTGGTGGCAAACTCGGGGAAACTTGGAAAATTCCTTCATGAAAAGGGATTCCCCGTACTTTATGATCCTTGGTTTTCATATTCCCATCAGCTTCATATTGCAAAAAAAGAAAAGGACAACCCGAATGAATTTCTCGACATGAGCAGGAAGCTTGAGAAAAATGGCATTATAATTGACAGGGAAGGCAGAATCGGAACAGCAGAGATAACAAGAATGGGGATGGATGACATGGAAAAACTCTCCGATCTTATTGTAAGGTCAATCCAGGGCGAAAATGTAAGGGCAGAGGTTGAAGGCATAGCTTTGAATTTAAAGATGAGATATTGGATGGGATAAGCATGAAAGTAGAAGACATAATGACAACTGAAACAATAGTAATGGAAGCAGAAGATACCACACTCACTGATGCAATGTCAAAAATGAGGGATTCTGGAATACACCAGATCCCTCTGGTTAAGAACAGGAAATATTCAGGAATGGTCTACTACAGGGAAATCCTCAGGAGGAGGAGTCTCCAGATGAAATCTAAGATTGGAAACTTCGCAGTCATGACCCCTCATCTTGAAAAGTCAATGGAGATCAGGGATGCCATAAAAATCCTCAGGGATTCTGGGCTCTTTGCCCTCCCCGTCATAGAGAAGGAGAAAATTGTTGGAATACTTTCCGAAACTGACATTGTTGCCAATATAAAGGATATCATTAAGGCAGATTCGGTCAAGAATATTGCAGTAATGAGCACTGAACCAATCACTGTTGAGGAGGATGAGGACTTCGAGTCAGCCACTGAAAAGGTGAGGGGGCTCAATGAAAGCGAAATACCCGTGGTGAAGAAGAACGGCAAGCTATCTGGAATACTGAGGGTTGAAGAATATACAATGAACATGATTCTTGCAGAAAAACAGAAGATGGCCAAAGGCGATCTTGCAGGGGATCATGGAAAGGTCGAGGTGAAATGCGGTTCAATCATGGGAAATCCCATCATGTCATCGGAACAGGCAAGCGTCCTGGATTCTGCAGAGAAGATGATGAAGGCACATACCAGGATAATTCCCATTGTTGACGGTGATGATAAAGTCGTGGGCATAGTGGGCATTTCCGATATAATTGACATTATTGACACCGGAGAGGGAAAGGAAGGAATACTTGTGGAGATATCCGGACTTGATGCCTGGGATGATGATATCTACGACGTTGCATTTTTCCTGGCCGACAAGTTCGTATCAAAGCTGCCCAAGAACGGGAACGTATCCCATGGTTCACTGAGAATCCACGTGGCAAAATACAAAACGGAGGGGAATGTGAAATATTCCATAAGAACAAGGCTTTCCACCGATCACTTCCATTTAAACGTCAACAGCTATGGCTGGAACTTCGGGAAAGCTCTTTCCGAAGTCTTCGACATCTACGAAGAGAGGATAAGGAAGATGGCGGTGAAATAGTGGCCGGGGAACTGATAGACAGGATCATGGACTATGCACAGTCCAGATCCAGCTTTGCAGAAGCAAGGTTCATGGATATCAGGAACAACCGGATCTCTTACAGGAACGGCGAGTTTGACGGGATGTCCTCCTCACACGAGCTGGGATATGCAGTGAGAGTTGTTAACGAATCAATCAGCATGGCATATTTCAATGAAGATTCCTGGGATTCTGCAAAGGAAAATATTGACATTGCAGTGAAGAAATCCAAGGCGCCTGGAAAGAACAGGATATTTTCCGGAAAACCCATAAAGGACAGATGGAGATCGGACCAGGTGAAAAAGGTCCAGGACATGCCCATGGAGGAGAAGATCTCAATTGTCCGTGACTATGACAGGGTAATGGAGGACTTTGAAGCCAAAATAAGGATAAATGTTGTAGCAGACCGGAATATAAGGTCACACTACCTCAATTCAGCAGGATCAGACATTGAGGGGGACATTTCAAGGGTATTCTATTTCTATCTCATGGGTGTAACGGAAAACGGCGAGTTTGAGCAGTCCACTGAAGAATACGGTTCCACATCAGGATATGAATACCTGGATACACTCCACCTCCCGGAGAGGATTGAAAGCGATGCGGAATCGCTGAAGCAAAGCAGCCTGGCACCAAGAATCACTCCCGGAAAATTTGACGTGATTGTAGGACCGGAGATATCTGGCATAGTGGCCCATGAATCCTGCGGACATCCAACGGAGTATGACAGGATTATAGGAAGGGAGGGAGCTCTTGCCGGAGAATCGTTCCTCACTGGAAAGAAGTTTCCATACAGGATTGGATCTGACGTGGTAAGCGTTATTGATGACCCGTCAATGAAGGGAAGCTTTGGCTACTACAAATACGACGATGAGGGGATACCGTCAAGAAAAAGATACCTTTACAGGAACGGTTATACAGACGAGTTCATCCTCAACAGGGAAAGCTCCGCAATTCTTGGGGTGGAATCAAATGCCGGGGGCAGATCGTCCTCCTGGGACATGGAGCCTCTTGCAAGGATGAGCACAACATATATCGAACCGGGAGATCACAGTTTTGAGGAACTTTTTGAAGGTGTCCGGAGAGGAGTGTACATAAAATCGTTCACCGAGTGGAACATTGACGATATCAGGTTCAATGAGAAGTATGTCGGCAAAGAGGCATACCTCATACAGAACGGGGATCTTGTCGGCAGGGTGAGAAGACCGGTCCTTGAAACAAACACGGTGAAATTCTACAGTTCAATAGATGCAGTCGGCGATGACCTGCAGTTCAATGCAGGAATGTGTGGAAAAGGAGACCCGGAGCAGGGCGTTGATGTCTGGATGGGCGGCCCTCATGTCAGGCTCAGGGACATGTATATTCAGTGATTGAAATGATTGACATTAACAGCATTTACAGGAAAGCCATGGAAAAGGGATCAGATGAAGTGGTGGTACAGCTGATCAGGGATCGCACATCACAGGTTCGCTTCTCCGGCAGCAGCATGGATCTCTTCAACAGGTGGAACGGCACAATGGTTTCACTTTTCGTGTCAAAGGGCAAGAGGGTTGCATCGACAACCATCAGGGACATGTCAGATCTGGACAGCGAGATATCAAACCTGATGACCATCTGCAGCAGCGTGCCTGAAACCCCCACATACAACGGGATAAACAGTGAGGTGCAGGAATACCCTGAAACAGAGGAGGAACCACGGAAGGATGCTGACATACAGAAGCTTGCCGAAGCCCTTATGAAAGGCTCTATTGAGGGAGGGGCTGAAAGATCCTCCGGCATCGTCTATAATCGTGACATGGACATAGAGATAAAGACAGGATACAACCATGGCAAACAGCATCTCGCCGGCATTGAAATGGTCGTAAGGTCATTCAAGGGAGAGGTCACCGGGCAGGAATCTCTTCATTATGGACCTGAAGGAGAGGTCGACACTGAAATGGCACTGGAAACAGGACGCGCTGCAGGAAGAACTTCCGCAAGGAAAATAGAGAAGGTTGACATAGATCAGGGAAAGTACGATATCCTCCTCTCTCCCTACGTAACCGGAAACCTGATCTCCTACAGTTCCGAATTCTTTTCAGCCTATGCCGTTGAAAGCGGACTGAGCTGCTTCGCCGGGAAGATAGGGCACAGGGTCGCATCCGATCAGGTTACACTTGAGGATGATCCTCTCAACAGATCAGGATCCGGATTCAGGGTTTTCGATGATGAGGGAACACTTACCAACAGGAGTGCCATCATAAGCAGGGGAATGCTCAATACTTACCTGCATTCATACTCAACGGGAAAGAACTTTGAGTCCCGGACAACCGGAAACGCCGGAATAATATCACCAAAGGCCTGGCAGCTTTCCCTTTCACCTGGAAAAAGCAGTCTTGATGACATGGTCTCTGAGATTGACAGCGGGCTGATCATAAACAATGCCTGGTACACAAGATTCCAGGACTATGTCAACGGTGTGTTTTCCACTGTACCAAGGGATGGGGTATACCTGGTGAAGAACGGCGAGATAAAAGGGCTTGTTTCCGGCATA
>JAJYYD010000043.1 GCA_021801305.1 Thermoplasmata archaeon | reverse complement strand
TTTGAATATGGTTTCTCCTTAAGGTATTTGTAACCCTCAACCAGATCCTTTGACATTGTGACCTCAAATGTCTGCCTGTTGAACATCAGGTCATTTACAATTTTCCTGCTTGTTTCGCTTGATTTTGACAGCATCTCCTGGATTGCAGCCTGATCCCTTCTCTTCTCCGGGGGCAAAGACCACATTGGTCTCATTGCATCCATGATGTTCTCCTGCGTGTAGAGTTCGTAGTGTTCCTTCCTTGAATAGAGGTGAGGAGCCATGGCAACAAAACCTTCCTCCGCCAGTCGCTTTGCAACGCTTCTGAGAAAATCTGTCAACCCCCAGATTTCCTGGATAACAATTATTGCCGGATGTTTCTTGTTATCATCAGGTCTTGCTATATATGATCTTACTTCTGATCCGTCAAAAGTCCTGTAAGTTACATTCTCCTCTTTTACATTCATAAAAACCACTTATCTTTAAATCCCTCAGGTTTTAAAAACATTGCCCATAATTTCAGGGAAAGGAAAACTTCAGTTCCAGAATCAATTGCAGTATATTATTGAAATATCATGTCAACAAACAAGATAAATAAACACTGCAGCTATTTCTATACGGATAACCAAAAAATTATGGGGTGTTAAATTGAGACCTGAAATACTGGAATTCGGCGATATGAGTTTTCTGGACTGCGTAAAGGATGGTTCTGTTCTGGCAATTTCCGGTTTCAACATGGCCACAACACCGGAATACCTCATAAAATCCCTGTATGAAAAATACACATCCACTGGGCATCCCAGATCTCTTTTCATTGAGACTGATGCTCTTCCAGCTTCATCAGGAAGAGCGCTTGATGAAGTGCTGAAGGATGCATATGAGAAAGGCAATGAGGATTTCATAAGGGGCATGCTTGTTCCATTCATGGGATTTTCTCCATGGCTGCAGAGAATGACCGTTGAAAACAGTTTCCAGGTATATGGCTGGCCAATAGGCATAACTGCGTACTGGTTCAGGGAAATTGCATCAGGAAGACCTGGCCTGCTCACAAAAATCGGACTTGGGACGTATCTGGACCCTGAGGTGGATTCAGGGGCTCTTAATTCAAAAGCTGATCAGGCAAAGGAATGCACCATTTCAAAATTCAGCATCTCGGACGAGGATTATCTTTTATACAGATCTCCAAAGCCTGAAATTGCATTCGTTCGAACCACATTTGCCGACAGGTACGGAAACCTGACAATGGATGATGAACCAATAAGGGGAACTGTAATGGCCATTGCACAGGCAACAAGGGCCAGGCCAAACCCAGGAACGGTCATTGCACAGGTGAAGAAGTATCTCGGAGACATGTCAGTCCCGCCCAGGAATGTTGAAATTCCATATCCGCTTGTAGATTTTGTTGTTCCTTCACCAGAAAATTATAACTGGCAGGCCAGTTCTTTCTATTACGATCCCAGGGCCTCATTCAAGTCCAATCCATGGAATTCAAGGGATTTTCCGGGAGACGGTGCAGAGAAAAATATACCGCAGTCACAGGAAGTAATAGCAAGAAGAGTTGCAATTGAACTGGTTTCCGTTATAAATTCAAAAGGCCCGCCTATACTCATCAATCTGGGGGTGGGAATACCATCCCTGATCTCAGGCATAATATCAAGGGAAGAATTATCAAGAAACATAGTTTCAGTTGTTGAATCGGGACCGTGGGGAGGACTTGCCCTTACCGGCCCTGACTTTGGAGTGTCTCTTGGAGCGTTTGCCGTATCAACCATACCGGATATGTTCTCCAACTACGAGGGAGGAATCATAGACGTGGCATCCCTGGGATTCCTGCAGGTTGACAGGTTTGGAAACGTCAACCCCTCATACATTCCGGGAAAACTTACGGGTCCGGGCGGATTTCCAGTTATAGCTGAAGGAACACCAAGGGCCTATTTTGCGGGGAGCTTCACAGCGGGGAAAACTGATATATCTTTCGACAAAAATGGGATTCACATCAAAAAAGACGGTGACCTGGTAAAGTTCGTGAAGGACGTTTACAAGATATTCTTCAGTGGAAAAGAGGCGGTAAAGTATTCAAAAGAAGTAAAATTCTTTACTGAGCGTTGTGTATTCAGCCTGGACAGCAGGGGCCTGATCCTTACAGAGATAGCTAAGGGAGTGGACATTGACAGGGATATTCTGGATAAGATGGAGTTCAAGCCTGTTATTGCTTCCGATCTAAAAGAAACACCTCAGCCTGTTTATGCAGAAGGCAAGATGAACCTGAAGTATATGATCAGAAAAGAATCAGCATGAGGTTTAAAATTATTCTCATCCATCTTTTTGATTCAGTTTGTTTATATGATATGCGCATTTCTATGCGATATCCGCAAATGGCATAAGTTATGGCTGAAATACTCTCAAAGAGCGTTTATGTTAAACTGTTCTAGATTATAAGGGATAACAATGAAGCCCTGGATATGGAAAACTGTTTCAGTAGTTCTTGTGTTTATGATTATTCTGACCATAGGAATCAACCGCAGTTTCACATCATATGAAGATTCCTTTTATACTCAAGGTTACGGAGAGAACGGCACCATAATAATCGTAGCGGTGGCAGATGGAATGGATGCACATGGGAAATTTACGATCGTCAGTGAGGGATTAACTGCAGGCAAATCCACTGTAACGTTGCCGAATGGGACTTCAGTCACCGTAAGTTGTGGTTCAAGTATATACTTTAATTTCAGTAATGTGTTATTTTCAGGCCAAAGCTATCAATCGGGAGGAGCAGGCAACCTGACAGTTTCCCCAACAAGTCCAATAGATGCCGGTGTGATATACAATGTTTCCAGATCGTTTCTGGGTACTGCCATAAGTTCTTATGAGAATAATGGAATAAACAGCTATGCAATATTTGTGCAGAATATTTCCGAGGTAAGAGTTGTTGTGGTAGGTGGGCTGTAATGGACGAGAAGGAAGCTGTGGAGAAAATGAGGGACCTGAGAAAGTCTCTTGAAACGACCTTAAGGTATGAGAAATCCGGTTCTAAATTCCCGCAGGTTTTCATGGTAACCCTTTTTGCGGTTCTTGCCGCAAATCTGGTTTCACTCGCTTCAAATCTTTACGATCTGAAAACATTGAATCCTGCAATGGGATATATCCAGATAGGATCCAATGGGGTAGGTATTGGAATACCTGTATTGATACTCTTTGGAGTTGCTGCGTTACTTGTTTACAGAATACTTCACAAACCTTTCACAAAACCAGTTGAAAACAGCTGGGACGAATATCTGAAGGAGGGAATTATCGGCATCATTCGCATAATAGAGGAAAGTGACTGGGAAGGTATCCTGTTAAGCCTAAAGAAAGCTAAACAGGCATTCATAATGATCAGTTCCCTGACCATTCTGCTGGAGCTTGGGATTATTTTTGTAATCCTTTTCTTTGCGTATGGCATATTGGTCACTGGGATTTTTGGAATACCAATTGACCTGTACGTGGTACTTCTTGGTTCTGTACTCTTGATAGTTGCTCTGGGAGACAGAACAATAAAGCAGAGTTACATTGAATTATGGCATATGGACAATCTTGTGGCAGAATTGAGGTGGTTTTATTTCGAATTCCAGGGTGCAGGAATTTAAACCAGATCTATACGTTGTGGCAAGAGTAATAAAAAACCTCATTGAGAAGGGCCCGATGAACAAGACCAGGCTTGCAGGGGCGTCAGAAATCTCATATGACAAATTCCTGCTCTATTTTGACTGGATGTGCCTGAAAAATCTTATAAAGGAAGAAAATGGGACAGTTTCAGTAATGGAAGAGGGAATCAGGACTTACAACCTGCTGGTGGACTGGATCCTTAAACATGTAGGAAAACTGATGTTCAGGCGCTGATTATTTTTACTGGACAAAAGAATTGCACTATTAATAACATAATAAGGATTCATAAAGGCAAAACTCGTTTATATAAATTTGAACAAGGCAGCTACTTAAACACAGTACAGGCCAGCGTAAAATAATCACTGGTTTATTTTTCAATGAGAATGTGGTATTACACTTTCAACACATTAAAGCTGTCTCAATCAAAAACTTGCACAATTAAGGCCATCTATCCAGATCCAGGAAAGACAAAATGGGAAAAATGTTTGTCATTCAAGTGTATGCCGTGAGCCGGGATTGAACCAGCGACCTCCAGATCTTCAGTCTGGCGCTCTCCCAACTGAGCTATCACGGCTTGATTGCTTATATGTTTGCTTTATTAATATCTTTGCCACCTCGGCTTTTGCATTCGGCGGTTACTGTGAGAATGTGAAGTCATGGGTGGCAAAGTTATTGACAATTCAGAAAAAAATGAAAAATTTCGTCCAACAAATGATAAAGATAAATATCACTTACAAAATAACGTCCCATTAGAACTTTCAGAATTTCAGGATTCCTGGACAATAGCACAGGTACCATGAGCCGGGAACAGCTTTCTATTGTGGGCCTTTACGCAGTAAGCGGGGCTTTTACCTCCGTCATATGGGTAGCACTGCCTTTCCTGTTTTATGATCTTAAGATTTCCCTTTATCTCCTTGGCGTTATCATGGGCGTTTCACTCCTGGTTGGTTACCTGGCAAGAATTCCATCTAAATTCTATGTCAACATGGCCGGACCGGACAATGCCATTGTCATAGGAATAATGGCAATGGGAATATCCACTTCGCTGGTATTCCTTGCAAAGTCATTCAGTATAGTGCTTTATTCATTTATCCTTATTTTCATATTCAGTGCTCTCTTCAGGGCTGCCCTCAAGGAGAAAACAGTTGCAAAATTCGACGGGCAGGATTCACAGTCAAAGGTAAGCAATATATCACTGGTTGGGGCATTTGCTGGATTTTTCATTTTTGCCGCATTTACCACAAAGGAAGCGCCATATATATACGGCATCCTGTCTCTCATAATGATTCTTTCAGCAGTAGCCTCAATGATGATATTCTCGCCATTCAAGAAGACAGTCGACAAAAAACCCATGCATCTTGACATAAGGGAGGTGGTGAGAAGGCCCATAGAAATCGTTGAAAGCCTGAGCCGTATGAAGAACAGGGAATTCCTTATTGTAATAATAGTGGTGGAAATACTAACCATACTTTCACTGAGCTCGGTAACAGTTTTCATCCCGGCACTTGCCATAAAGGACGGGTTGACACTCAGGCCGGTTTTCATCCTTTTCGGAATACTGGGAGCAGCATCCTTCTTCCTGAAATACGTGGGAAGAATGTTTGTTTCAGGTTCATTTTCCAGGCTCTTTTATGTTCTAAGGCCGGGAATTATAATGGTAGCCATGGTTTTCTTCTCCATAGCCATTTCAAGTTACCTCTTCGTGGTCGGATTTGCCTTCATAGCAGTAATAACATTAACGGAAAGCGGGTTTAACCGCTACCAGTG
>JAJYYD010000150.1 GCA_021801305.1 Thermoplasmata archaeon | reverse complement strand
ATCTCCTGCTTTTCCTTAGAAGGAAAACTGTGGTTATGTATGATATCTGTCCTGAAAGGATCGGATTGAATAGTGAATATCCAAGGGCTTCTGCCTCTGAAACGAACTCTCTTATTGGGAACTGCGTTGATATGTATGCTATTTCCGTCCCATGTTTCATCACACCGTAGGACAGCCTCAGGGACAGGAGGGTTTTGCCTTCCCCATTGCCACCTATTATTGTGACAATCTGGCCAACGTATAGGCCCCCTCCCATTCTTCTGTCGAGTTCATCCCCCTCGATGGTGAAATTCAGGAACATTTTAAATCACTAGCTAATCTCGAATACCATTTGCTGTGTGACCCCGTCGCTGAGCGTTATTACTATGGTATGATACCCGGGTGACAGGGTCACGTTAACAACTATGTCTCCTACCTGCGAAGGCATCAGCTCACCGTTGGAACCGGCTGGAGTGCTGTAGTCTATGTAACTCCCCGTGACTATTGACCCATTAATTATAGTATTCACAGTATTGTTCGTGAAATCAAAGCCAACCTGCCCGGTGTTTTTCACATAGAACACATACCCTTTGTCAAATGGGATCTGTGACGGATCATTTATAATCTTGAAGTCCGTCTGTATCTGGGCGGATGCGCTCGCTGAGGATCCTGTCAGGCTATTGGAGAGATGCAGCGTTTCGCCTCCCAGTACACCTACCACTGAGGCGGTCAGTACCATCGTCGCGATGAACATTATCATTTCTGATGTTGCTATTGAAGCCATTAAACTTTTACCTCCGTAATTACGTTGTAGCCGGTGTTGAATGCTATCTCCACCTGGTAATCTCCAGATCCGGTCTGGAAAGTTACGCTTCCATTGGCCATAGGAAGCAGATATTCACCACTGTAACTGAAGTTCTCAAGACTCCCGTTAAGCAGCAGATTCGAACTCATCAAATCCAGTGATATGCTGCCTGTGTTTGTCATGTTGATCGTCACGTTATAAACCGAATTATAAGGCGACACATTGTATCCGGTTACCTTGACCTTTGAATTTATGTAGTCATACATCTGTTTGTTCTGGTCATTCTGGGCATTGCTAAGTTGTGTTTCTGAATGAACATAGTCTGAATAGATTATCCCGAAAAAAATAAGGGAAGAGCTGAGCAGAATTGCCACAGCTGCTACGTAACTAAATCCCATACAGTTCGTCAACTCCCTTTTTAAGAGTTCTAAACTCCCTCTCCAAGGACTCAACAATGTCTCTGCTGATTTCTCCACCATTTAGTTTTTCGATGAAGAGCATTGTCACGATGTGGTCCTGAATTGTCGGCTTTATTTTGTACTCCTGGACTGGTGTTATTATTCCAGTCATCTTGGTGAATTTTATCATCTGTTCCTTTACGGTAGATGAGATCCACCCGATGCTCTCGTAATAGTCCAGGATGTCTATGGTATTCTCAGGACCGTAGTTATCCAGCAGGAATTCCAGCCATCTCAAGGCCACCATCAACGATATGACATCGTCCCCGATAGCTTCAAGCTTGGACTTCCTGTGGGTTCTCCACACGTTTCTGTTCCTTAAAGACTGCTGGTCTTCGCCTTCACCTTCATCTGCAGGCTTTTTTCTGTTTGCATCACCCGAAAGCATTCTTTCTACGTTTGTAATCTCCTTGAAAAGGGTATCTACCTTTCCAAGAAGTGAATTTTCCTTGCCTTCGCTGTATCTCTGTTGCAGATTGTTAAAGAGGGTTTCTATGTCGGATTTAGAGAACTTGGTTGGTGAATTGAGAACTTTTTGTCTCAGCTCTTCTATTACAAATTTTGGTATGGACTTATCAGCAGAGTCCAGTTTGCTCTGCAAGTATCCCTTTAGTGATTCACTGATCATCTTCGTCTCCCTCCGGCTCTATGTCCGATACTAAACCGTCTACATCAGGGGTTCCGTATAGTTCACGGAGATCGTTAATTGCCGATCTCACAAGAAGCTCAACTTCATGGATTTCTTCCCTCAGAGCGTCAGTTATTTCCTTAATCTCCTCGGGAGTAGTGTCCATGAATGGGTTGAATTTCTTGGATACCATTTCATATAACGATACTACCATTTTAACATTCTCCTTGATTACGTCCAGTTCAGTTCTTATGTCGGATATACTCCTTTTTGCACCATCAAGTGCAGTATTTATTTTGCTGATCTCGTTCTCTGTTGAGGTTATTCTCTGGTTAACCCCATCTATGAACTTGCTGTCAAATTGGGATGGAGCCCCCTGGATTGGGCCAGGGGGTTGTTGCTGAGGCACATTTTGGGTAGCCACGTTCGCTGTGGTCTCTCTTCTCCTCCTTCCAAATATATTATCCAAGAGACCCATTGTTAGTCACTGTACTCCGTTGTTATGGAACTTATTGGAGTTCCATTACTGATTCTGTGTAGGCTGACGGTGTTGTAAACTGTATGATTCCAGGTGATCCCACTGATGGTGTGACCTGTCCAGTTACGCTCTGTCCCTGCTGCAGTCCTCCAAATACTGCTGATGTGTTCACGAGCAGAACCACTTCTGAACCGGTTGTCAGGACTGGGTGGCTGCTTGTAAGCGAGTTGGACGGATCCCTTATGACAACTATCGCAAAGTTGGATGTCCCTGTATTATTTTTTAGTTCCACCACACCGGCTGATGAGTTCTTCCCGTTTTTGTAACCAATAGTTGAACTAAGAACGTTGAAGACATTTGACGTTCCATTGGTATCGACTGCAAATGTTGCGTTTGTTGAAGCAGGGGTATACTTAAGTGATGCCAGTTGTCCCTTATACTCTAGGCTTAGCGATACATTTGACAGATCTACCGGAGAACTCCCCGTGTTCAGAGTCAAATATATTGCTGTCCAGTTCAAAGTTCCAGACTCAGGGTTTGCCTTATTGTTATCCATTCCATATATGGACTGGATGATCAACCCGGTAGAAACCTGGTTTGTTGTTTGAGACCCAGTGCTCGTTGCTCTCTGTTGTAATGATCCGGCGGTGTTGATCAATACGGTTGCTGCTACTGCTGCGACCAGTACCATGGCTATAAAGATAATCAGGGTACCAATCCCAGTTTCAGCCTTATTGTCCGCCTTAAGGCTGAATACCTTATGGAGTTTTTTCACTCCTCTATATACGGCTCTATACATTAGACACCTCAGACCTTGCAACCTCAACTATATTAATATAACTTTTTTGTATAATTCACTACTCATATTACTGTAAGAACCGCTATTTACAAAGGTGCACGTACAGGTGTATAGTTGTATGTAGGTAGTAAGAACAAAAGACCCGAAAACGTCAGGTAACAATCAGCGGGTAATTCACTGATCTCCGTATTTGATGTCATATTTGCCTTTTAGATAATCTGAGCGGAGTCTCTGATATGAAGAGGAGTTAAGTTTTGCATATTCTAGAAGATCAGTGCCAGTTCTTTTTATCTTTCCTGGGACTCCAATTATCAAGGCATTTTCCTCCCCGACAAAATTTTCAGTAACCACTGATCCAGCAGCTACAACTGATCCACTTTTTATTAATGCGCCATTCATTATTATGGCCCCCATGCCAATTATGACATTATCTTCAATCGTCGATCCGTGGACAACTGCGTTGTGCCCAATCGACACATTATCGCCAACAGTTGCTTCGTGATTAATTTCTACATGAATTGTGGCATTATCCTGTATGTTGCTATAATTTCCAAATTTAATTCTGTTGAGATCACCTCTCAACACAGCGTTGTCCATTACCATGGAAAAATCTCCAATTTCTACGTTTCCGATCAGTACGCTGCTCCTTGAAATGTAGCATTCTTTGCCAATGTTAATAGACATATCAGTACATAATATAATTCTTCATAAACGTTGGTAGTTTAGCCTCGGGTAAATGGTATCATAAAAAATAAGGAAAAACTCACAGGTCATACCGGCAATCATGACTCAAGATTACTTGGTTCAAAAACTTCCTCCTGTCCAAAAAGAACATCCCCTAAACTTGTAAAACAATAAATTTCTCATTTTCTCATTTAATTATGAATGAAAAAACTTTATATGCTTTGAAAAAATTGTCGGACATGTGTAGGATTAATAAATAGCAATCCTATATATTTAGAGGTGAAATAAATGTCAGTACCTTACAGGGTTACCGTTAGGATTTCCAAGAATACAATGAATCAGCTTGAAGAACTCGTTGAGAATTATCAGTATGACAATGTCTCGGATGTTGTCAGGAAAGCTGTTGATGAATTTGTAGAGAGACATTACAAAAAGGGTCCAACAAGTAAAGTGGATGTGCTTCTTCCAAAGAAGATAATCCAGGATCTTGAGAAAGATGTGGATCAGGGAAGTGCTATTTCACTTGAAGATCTAATAAGGGTAATTCTCAGGGACTACACTGCCCAGAGAGTTAGCAAAGAACTGGACCAGTTGAATAATCAAGAAAACATTAAATAACTAACACTTATTTTCTGCCGTTAATTAATGGTAGTTTTAAGGGAATCCGTCTCGGATATCAACAAAGAGTTCTCCGAGGAGTTTGTAAAAAAAGTCATTGAATTTTCCAGAATAATAGGCTATTCAGTCGAAGTTGATGCTGAATTGAAGCTTGAATTTAATCCTGACAGGCAGGACCTGTTCTCCTTTTATTCTCTAGAACATGCAATTGAATGTTTTTACGGGCGGCACAGATATGAGGCAATTCATATTGGTGAATCTGAAATTGAATTCAAAGTATCATCTTCAGTAAGTAAAATCAGGCCTTTCGCATTCGGTTTCATTGCTTGTGGAAGCCCCATAGGGTCAAAATTGAAGTCGCTTATCAGTTATCAGGAAAGGATACACGCCGGGATCGGCAAAAACAGGGCAAAGGTGGCAGTCGGTATTCATAACCTCGACAGAATCGTCCCTCCCATAACGTACAGATCAGAAAACATAAACTCAAAAACATTCGAAACCTATGACGCAATGGTCAAGGGGACCGCAAGGAAGATATTGGAAGAGCATCCCAAAGGTCAGGAATACTCAAATCTTGTTCCTCCCGGGAATAAGGCAGTATTTATGGAAGACTCCGAAGGTACAGTTCTTTCTATGCCCCCAGTAATTAACGGAAGAAAAACAGTTCTTAGCGAAAATACGAAGAATTTTTTTGTAGATGTCACCGGCACAGATATAGTGGGAGTGAGAAATGCCTCTTTGCTGTTAATATACGAAATGGCAGCCCTTGGATACAAAATTAAATTTCCGGCAATTAACAGTTATGCATCCCGTGTCTATAAGGAAATCAGGGAGTACCTGAACAGGACAGTGAAACTCAACAGGAATATGGTAAAAAAAGTCCTGGGCATAGAATTATCTGACATCACAATAAATGACGCACTTGATAAAATGGGATATTCTGTAAAA
>JAJYYD010000123.1 GCA_021801305.1 Thermoplasmata archaeon | reverse complement strand
TCAATGCGTGTGCTCATTGCCCAGATCACCTGTTTCCTGTCATGGACATTTATATCAGGATCAACAACAAGGACAATCTTTGAAAACATCAGCTGTCCCATTCCCCATATTGCAAACATCACTTTTTTTGCATGTCCCGGGTACCGTTTCTTTATGGACACAACAACCATGTTATGGAAAACTGCCTCCTCCATGGTGTTCATGTCCACTATCTCCGGAATCTGTATCTTTATGAGGGGCAGGAACATTCTTTCAATCGCCTTTCCCATTATAACATCTTCATGCCACAGCTTCCCAACAATGGTGGTTGGATAAACAGGATTATTTTTCTCGATTATCCTCTTTATATGAAAAACAGGGAATTCGGATTCAAGCGAATAATACCCTGTGTGGTCGCCGAAGGGGCCTTCAACACGGGTTTCAGAGGGATCAACGTAACCCTCAAGAACTATTTCCGCATTTTTCGGGTATACCAGGTCAACCGTTTCCCCCTTTACCAGCTCCATCCTCTTTCTCGATATTATTCCCCTGAATGAAAACTCATCGATGCCGTTTGGGAGGGGAGCCACGGCAGAGAACATTGTAAGCGGATCGCTTCCCAGTACAACCGCCACATCCATCATCTTCGACCTTTCAGCATAATCCTGCTCAAACTCAGAGCCTCCCTTATGAATATGCCAGTGCATACCCGTTGTTTCACTGTCAAATACCTGCATCCTGTACATGCCCATGTTACGCTGGCCTGTTACCGGATCCTTGGTTATCACAAGAGGAAGTGTTATGAAATTGCCACCGTCCTGGGGCCATGTCTTGCATATGGGGTAGCGTCCCAGGTCGACCTTGTCCAGTGTAGTGTGTGACGATCCCATGGATGATGATATTTTTGGCTTCACCCCTCCAAGTTCCTTCATCATTTCAAGGCCGCGGGATATCATAGAATCAGTGTCATCGGGAACACGTATGAGATTCTGCAGCCTTGTTCCGATATCCCCTGGATTTCCTCCAAGGACAAGTTCCATTCTTTCTGCTGTGGAGAAAAGATTCCCAACTGCAGGTATCTCTGAATTCTTGACTGAATTGAACAGAATAGCATCTGATTTTCCCACTCTTTCCTCTTCACTCAGGATGTATGTGAGTTCAAGGTCCGGATCTACCTCCTGGTTCATATCTTTCAGGTTCCCGGTTTTCCTCAGGTAGTCTATATATTCTCTGAGATCTTCAAATATCATGTCACTGTATTGCCAGTTTAAATATCATTTTTTCCAATTGGCAGGTTTTCAAGAGCCATTATTTGAATAAAATGAAAACAGGAAGAATATTTGCCTCTGAATCAGCTATCCAAAGGAATACTCCTACCGGTCACTTTCTAGATTCTATGGCAGCCCTTGCGGCCGAGAGTCTTGCTATCGGTATCCTGAGAGGTGAGGCCGATACATAATCCAGCCCGATCCTGTTGCAGAATTCCACAGTCTGCGGATCACCACCCTGTTCCCCGCATATACCAACTTCCAGCGTTTTATTGGTGGCCTTGCCCTTCTTTACAGCCATTTTCATGAGTTCCCCCACACCCTCCTCATCAACAGTTGTGAATGGATCGTAAGGAAGTATGCCTTCCCCGATGTATGCCGCCATAAACTTTCCCTCAGCATCATCCCTGCTGTAACCGAAAGTCATCTGGGTGAGATCATTTGTCCCAAAGGAGAAGAAATCAGCCTCTTTTGCAATCCTGTCAGCAGTCAGGCAAGCCCTGGGGATCTCGATCATAGTTCCAAATTTATACGGCACCTTTTCTGTGCCTGATACCTCCTTTGCGATCTTTTCAAGCCTCCTCCTGATTATGCGTAACTCATTGTCTACTCCAACCAGGGGAATCATGATCTCGGGGTAGATTGTTTTCCCCTCCTCCGTCACCCTCTTTGCAGCGGTTATTATGGCCCTGACCTGCATTTCATATATTTCCGGGTAGAGTAGCCCCAGCCTGCATCCCCTGAAACCAAGCATGGGGTTGAATTCCTCAAGATTCTTGATAGTCTGGAAAATCTTGTTGAGCTCACTCAACCTGGCAATTGAAGAATCGATCTCGAAATTGTCGCTGCTTTTTGTAATTTTCAGCTTGAGGCCGAACATCTCATTCATTATCTCCTCCTTATTGGGAAGGAATTCATGCAGCGGTGGATCCAGGAGCCTGATTATTACCGGGTATCCTTCCATTGTCCTGAAAAATTCCACAAAGTCATGGATCTGCATTGGAAGGAGCAGGTCAAGATACTTCAGCCGTTCCGGCAGGGAAGTGCTCATGATCATGGATCGCATGATGGTGATACGATCGTTCCCAAGGAACATTCTTTCGGTCCTTGCTAGTCCTATTCCTTCCGCACCGTTTTCCCTTGCAGTTATCGCTTCTTCCGGCGTGTTGGCGTTTGCCCTGACTCCCAGTTTCCTGATTTCATCCGCCCATCCGAGAAGCGTCAAAGCCTCCTCAGTGATCTTTGAGACCTCCAGATCAACAGATCCCATGAAGAACTCGCCTGAAGTCCCATCCACAGTTATCACGTCCCCTTCACGAAGAGTAACGGTTCCAACAGTTAGGGATTCTTCCTTTAGATTCACATTCAAGGATTCAGCACCTACAACTGCGGGTTTACCCATTGCTCTTGCCACCACGGCAGCATGTGAGGTCATTCCCCCCTTCTGGGTGAGGAAACCCTCCGACACTGACATCCCACGAACATCATCAGCAGTTGTCTCCGGTCTAACAAGAATGCACTTCTTCTTCTCCTTTGCAAACTCAACAGCTTTCTCAGATGTAAAAACAATTACCCCCACTGCAGCACCAGGTGAAGCAGCCAGGCCCTTCCCAAGCCTGACCTCTTTCCCGTTTTTCCTGATCTGGGGATGGAGAAGTGTATCCAGTATTCTGGGGGTTATCCTCATCAGAGCATCTTCCTTGCCAATCAATCCCTCCTTCACCATGTCTGTTGCAATCTTTATTGAAGCCCTGGCAGACCTCTTCCCTGTACGGGTCTGGAGAAGGTAGAAAATGCCTTTTTCCACAGTAAATTCTATGTCCTGCATATCCTTGTAATGTTTTTCAAGTGTGGATGCTGATCTTACCAGGTCATCGTATGCTGATGGTATTTCATTCCGGAGGTCCTCAATTTCTTTTGGAGTCCTTATGCCTGCAACCACATCCTCGCCCTGGGCATTTGTAAGATACTCGGAGAAAATTCCCTTCTTTCCGGTGTTGGGGTCCCTGGTAAACGCCACTCCAGTGGCTGAATCATTTCCCATGTTTCCGAAAACCATGGAAACAACGCTTACAGCTGTCCCCAGATTATCGGGAATGTCGTTGAGTTCCCTGTATACCTTAGCTCTCTCAGAATTCCATGACCTGAACACAGCTTCAACAGATATCCTGAGCTGGTCCATTGGTTCGGATGGGAACACTTTGCCATTTTTTACATATACTTCCTTGAATTTCGCGATGATATCCCTCAGGTCAGCAGGATCCAGGTCAACATCATTTTTCTTCCCTGTTCTGGTTTTAACGCTGTCAATTACTTCCTCAAAAGCACTTTTTTCAATGCCGAAAACAACATCACCGAACATCTGAATTAACCTTCTGAAAGAATCAAGTGCAAATCTTTCGTTTCCCGTTGCCTTTATCAGTGAAACCAGGGTTGTGTCATTGAGTCCTACATTCAGAATGGTGTCCATCATTCCCGGCATGCTTATCGGAGCCCCGGATCTGACTGACACCAGCAGGGGGTTTTCAGACCCGCCAAATTTCTTTCCTGTCTTCTTCTCAATTTCATGAAGCTTTTCCATTGCCTGATCCCACATACCATGAGGAAATTTTCCCTTTTTCAGGAAATCTGTGCAAGCCTCAGTGGTTATCGTGAAGCCGGGGGGGACATTCAGTCCTATGTTGCTCATCTCGGCAAGACCTGCCCCCTTGCCGCCCAGCAAGCCGGTCATTCCAGCATTTCCTTCGTTGAAAAGATACACATATTTTTTTTCCTTATTCACGATCTCTTATCTTATTTCATAAATAGTTTTTTGTGACTTTTTGATTTTTATCAGACACAAAAAGCTGACTTCTTGGATTCTTCTGCCTAAGAAAGGGAAAAGAATTAAGTTTTATCATGAAATACGCATAAACTATTAATATGCGGAGATTATACGTCGAAACCAGTTTTGGGGATATTTCATATTTACACAGAGAGGGAAGATATCCTCTGGTGTTCCTTCATGGGCTTGGAGGATCTGGCAACAATTTCATGAAGCTTGAACCACTCCTGAATCCACATTTTGAATTGTTTATGGTTGATATGCTGGGGCATGGAAAATCAGGAAAAATAATGCCTGATTACACTGTCAGAACTCAGTGCCTTATGCTGTCTGAATTCCTCTCTGTTGTGGGAATTGGGAAGAAAAAATTCGGGCTGATAGGGAATTCATACGGGGGTTGGGTCTCACTCAGGTTCTCAATCTCATATGGAAACCCAGAATTTCTTGTTCTCATTGATTCAGCCGGGGTCAATCCTACAGTTGGTGAATCAGGCAGGGAAAACATGGAGAATTTCATTGAAAAACTCATGAGGGTGAACCATAACAACGACAGGAATATAATGACAAGGATTACAGAGCAGAATTCCAGCGGGGAAGAAAAAATCAAGCCAGAAGAATTGTCCTCGATCACGTCGCATACTGCGATCATATGGGGGGAGCACGACGCAATAATATCTAAAAAATACGGGATCATTATTAATGATCACATCTCAGGAAGCAAATTCTTCAGCATAAAAGATGGAGGACATACTCCACACTCCTCAAACCCGGTGGAGGTTTCCTGCATAATAGATGAATTTATATTCAATAACTATTGATTTTCCCGAGCAAATTCTGATCCCGGCATCCTGTTCATCTCTCTCAGCACAAGCAGCGTCATATCCTGCTTTGTCAGAAGACCTGGTGAAATCACCCGGTCTTTCCCAATGAAGGTATACATGTTTTTGCCCGCTCCAAAATTTTCACGATTCGGCATCAGGGTGTTATGGACAATCATGTCCGGATTTGTGTTTGAATACTTCTCCCTTATCTTTTCGGGATTCGTTTCAGGACTAAGGCTGAAAGAGACAATCTTTCCCATGTAGGCTTTTCTTATGCCAGAAATGATCTTTTCATGCGGATGTAACTCTATGGTATGCTTAACTCCGCTATGCAGTTTTTCGTCGCTTTTACTTCCCGGGATTGTGAAATCGGATAGTGCTGCCGGAACAATGACCATGTCATAATCATGCTGTTTGAGAGCTTTCACAGTCTCATCCATATACTCCTGATTTGTACCTGCCGGGTGGAAATCTGTGTAGGGAGGAATCGAGTATTCTGAATTTCCGATGTATGTTATAAACT
>JAJYYD010000065.1 GCA_021801305.1 Thermoplasmata archaeon | reverse complement strand
CCAAAAACACCAACTGACAAGATCACGGTTATGATGAGCAAGAATGGAATCAGGAGAATACCTGTAATAGAAAACGGGAAGCTGGTTGGGGTCATAACTTCCAGGGATATAATCAGGATTTTCAAGGACTATATGGATAATCTCTCTGATGTTATAGCAAGATTTGGAACATTCTGATCACTGTTTCAGGAATATGTCCCTGAATATGTGAAGAAGATCTTCCGTATCGCCCCTGCAGTATTGAAGAAATTTTTCACTCTGGTTTTTCCACAGGAACTCAATGGCCTCACCGACATTTTTTCCCTCCATCTGGACAAGTTCCTTTTTCCGGTTCATTGGGAGTTTGGAATATTCATGCCTCGACACAACATCTCCCAGTTTTCTTATCCTGTATTCTCCGGTTTTTATTTCCAGATCGCGAGCAATAACATACATCATGTCGACAAGAACAGTTGAACCGAAATAATTGCCTATATTCCACAATCTTTCAGGAAAATCCAATCTGCGCAGTTTCATCTGCAGAAGCGGTATGTCATATGATATGTGGTTATAACCCATTATGCATACAGGGTCCGTCTTTTTCAGGTAATCGTCCAGGGCAATCATTATTCTCTTCTCTTCCGAGACAGTTTCAGCAACTGCCATGAATATTTTAGTAACTGGATCCATGTAATTGCTGCTGACAGTTATGGCAATCAATGGTTCTCCTGTAAGAAAACGATCCTTTCCTCTCACCAGGGTCTCAATATCAATGGAGACAAATCTGGAAGGATCCGATTCTTTCACAAGGTGCCTGACTGAAGAGAAATACTGATCTGATGGTATCATGCCTTCCATTAGACAACAATGCAGATAAACCTTAATTACATCACCAATAGAATCAGATGAAATACGCAATGCGGGAATACGTAGGAAAGAATGTAAACATATCAAAACTGGCTGATGCAATAGAGGATTTCTTCAAGGAGGAAAATTTCAAGACCCAGGTTCTTCATCTTCCCAGGGGTGCATTCATACAGGCAAGGAAAGGTGGAATTTTCAGATCCTTGCTTGCCAAGGAGGGGGCATTCACAATAACAATCGAGGGAACTCCCCTGTCATTCAAGATAAGGATGGGTGTTTCAAAATGGTGCAATTCTCCGGATGAGTCTTCCGTTGATCCAATATTTTCTAAGCCAATGCTTGAGTATGAAGATATACCGGAATCCCTGTGGAGTTATGAAATAGAGCATCACCTGTGGCATTACGTGGAAACCCAGGTGGAACTTGGAATACAGTGAATCCTACCATTTCTCTCCAGTGATTCTCTCGTACATTTTCATGTAAAGGTCAGAGGTCTGTTTTATGAGTTCCGGCGGTAGAGCCGGTATATCCGGTTCTGGGAGATTCTTCTCTCTTGCTGAATAAAGTTTATCATGGTAACCTGTTGACCTGTAATACTGCCTTATGGATTCCTTGCTGAGGTCCTTTATCACGCCATTGTCATAATCTTTCTTTTCCCAGAACCTGTCCTCATCAAGAGTTCCAAACGTATCAACAAGTACAGGATCACGGCCGGCATCAAACGCGATCTCCTTCTTGCCGTCTACGTGTATAAGGCCATTTTTCATGACATGCTTGTTTATTCTTCTGTCAACCTTGAAAAGGGTCTCCCTGATGTTGATAAGTTCCATTCTCGTCATTCCGCCTATCTCGATGCACTCTCCCGTTGTGAGGGGCCTGTCGAATTTCTCGAATTTTGTCGTGACCTCGAAATATGGATCATCCAGCTCGTCACCGTATTTCGGCATGCTGTTCAGCCCTATGTCCTCCGGCTTGATCTTGCCCGATTTAAGCCGGTCAAATAGGGTGCCAGCAACATAATACCTTGTTATGAATTCAAGCGGAATCAGGTATTCTATCTCATCCGGATTTCCTTTTCCCTCAGGAATAAAGAACTTTGTAACCCTCATCTGGTTTTTCGCAGGCATCTCTATGAAATCTGTTTCAACGTGTGCAGATTCTTTTATGTACTTGAACCAGAACGCAGAGGTACGGCAAAGTGATTCCCCCTTTCCCGGAATAAGGCTCGGTATTATCTTGTCAAACACGGAGATCTTGTCCGTGAACTTGAATAACAGTGTTTCCCCTTCATCATAAACTTCCTTGACCTTTCCTATCCTTACCGGTTCCATGCCCCTTTATTCCATGGATCAATTATTATCTTTCCCTCAATTGCATAAAGGAAGAATTTTTGACCACAGCAAAAGTAAAGTTGAATAAGCTTCCTTAAATAGCCCGTGGATTAAATACGAAGCCGGAACAGGTAAAATTGCTGTCTAAATTGAGAAAGGATTCAAGGATCAGGGATGAGGCAAATCTGAGGATAGATGAAATCATAGATCTCATGAGGAGCGGCTACAGCATCAGGACAATAATGGATCAGTCCGGGTCCTCAAAGTCAGCATCAGCCCTTTACGCGGAAATAGCAAAGGCCAGAATCAATATAGAAAAGAAGTTCAGGAACTGGAACCGCCTCTGGATGGATATCTATTCATCTAGTTTTTCAACGCCAGAAATTGTAGGAGACTACCGAGCAGGCAGGATAAAGCAGCAGAAGGTCGTCGATGTCGGATCGGGTTCTGGCATGCAGGCCATAAGTTTCTCCAAATTTGCGGACAGGGTTACAGGCATTGAGATCAACAGCGAGAGATACGAGATGTCCATAATGAACAGCGAAGTCTCCATGAGGAATAACATAAAATTCGTCTGGGGAGACTACTCAAGGATAATTTACAACATCGAGGTAGACAGTGATACTGCTATTTTCTCTGATCCATTGAGATCAAAACCGGGTCCGGACGGAACAAGAAACCTTATCCCGCCCCCGGAAATATTATACAACGCCCTGAAAAATAAGACCGAAAATTTCATATTCGATCTTCCTCCCCTGATGAAAAAGGACCAGATACCCATACAGGGGGAAAAGGAATATATTTCGGTGGAAGGCAAACTGCAGCGCCTTACTCTTTATACCGGGGAAAATGCCGAAAGTGAGACCTCTGCAGTAATGTTGCCGCAGGGAAAGAGATTCAAGGGCAAACCTGGGATTCCTGAGTTCAATTCTGCAGAAGTTCCAGGGGAATACGTTTATCTGCCGGATATTTCCCTCATCTATTCAGGTCTTCTGTATGCATCAGTCCCTGGCGACCTCATGATTATGGGGGAGGACAGCAGGAGAATACTACTTACTGGAAGTGAAGAATACGGTCCTGATTTTCCTGGAGACACTTACTCTGTCCTTTGCAGGAGCGGGTTCTCGGATCTCGAGAAGGATGTCAAAAAATACGGAGGGAAGCGCGTATTTTTCAGGTTTGAGATAGAAACTGATTCCTATTACGAACTGAAGAACAGCTTAGAAAAGAATTTACATGGGGATAAGGATATCTACGTTTTCAGGAACGAAAACGGTCTCATCCTGGCTGAAAAGATCGCATACAGGGAGAATTACGATCATGCACCACACTGATTGTAAAAATATATTATTTTCTTTGATATCTCCTTTTATACGTGATTAAATTTTAAGGGAGAAAGAGATGATAAAACTTTACTCAAAGGCTAAGCTTCCCACACTTGCGGGAGACTTTGAAATATATACTTTCACAAACTCGGAAGAGGAGGACCACGCAGTCCTTGTGAGGGGTAACATAGACGGAAGAAACGACATCCCGGTCAGAATACACTCGGAATGCCTTACAGGTGATGTTTTCGGTTCAAAGAGATGTGACTGCAGGGATCAGCTTCTGCGGTCTCTTGTATACCTTGGAAAACAGGAATACGGGATGCTCATTTATCTGAGGCAGGAAGGGAGAGGCATCGGTCTGCTGGACAAGATCAAGGCATACAGCCTCCAGGAGCAGGGCTATGACACAGTAGAGGCAAATCTCATGCTCGGGCTTCCAGCAGATAAGAGGGACTATACATTTGCAGTGGATGTCCTGAAATATTTTCACATAACGTCAATAAAACTCATGACAAACAATCCATCCAAGATAGATTTCCTGGAAGAAAACGGCATAAAGATAAGCGAACGCATTCCTGTCAAGAGTGAGCCAACACCTTATGACGAGTTCTATCTTGACACAAAAAGGGTCAGGATGGGGCACCAGATCTGATCAGTCCGCATTTCTTGCTGTTTTTATCCAAAACTTAATACCTTTAATTTAATCAGTTGAACATGTCAAAAGTAAAAGCCATAACCACGGATGCACCAACCGGTGGTGCAGTCTATGGAGATTTTGAATTACCGGACCCGGAGCATTATTCAGCGAAACTGAAGACCATATACAATGGAATATGCGGTACTGACAGGGGCATGGTTGCAGGAGCGCTTCCCTTTGCATACAATCCTGAAGGCTACAAAAGGCTGGTGCTGGGACATGAAGCTCTTGCCCAGGTCGTGGAGATAGAAAAAAATGAGTTCGGCATCAGGTCCGGTGATTATGTTGTGCCCATAGTAAGGAGGCCGGGAAAATGTGTGAACTGCAGGATCGGCAGGATGGACAACTGTACAGACGGAGATAAGCACGAAGCCGGCATAACTGGAATGCATGGCTTCATGAGGGAATATTTCTATGATACGCCGGAAAATCTTGTGAAGGTTCAGGATAACAGCATTCTTGATGTGGCGGTACTTGCAGAACCCCTGAAGAATGTGGAGAAGGCATTCGAGGTGTTCAACAAGATTTCAGAGAGAAGCATCTTCCTCAATGACTTCGGCACCTATGAGGATAAAAAGGCGGTGATTATCGGCACAGGAAGTGAGGCTTTCCTCTATTCTTTCTTTGCCAGGGATTACGGTTTCGACACAATACTGACAAACCGCCATCCCATACCGGACCAGAAAACTGTGATGGTTGACAAAAGCGGAGTTGAATTCTACGACTACACAAAGGATATGGATAAGATACTGGAAGGTGGCATTGATCTTCTGATTGATACAAGCGGACATCCCGGCACCATTTTCCAGTTTATCAGGAAACTAAACCATAACGGAATAACCATCCTCTTCGGAACCAACGGAAAGGCTCCTGCAACAGACGTGGACGGGGCAGACATAGATTACCTCATTGAAAACAACATAACTCTCATGGGTTCAGTCGACGGGGCAAGGGAACATTACTTCAAGGCTCTGGAACACCTCAGGAACTGGAGGCATAACTACGGTGACATAATGAAAGATCTTATCACAAAAAAGATACCCCCATCTGATGTTGAAATATTCAGCAACAAGCCGGGTGACGAGATCAAGACAATCATAGACTGGTCAAAGGCGTAAAAGCATGACAAGGATAGTCGGGGTGGATGACTCAGTAAACCGGATAACTGAGGATCTCAGTAAAGGGTTCTCTGAGTTCCTTTCAGAACAAGGAAGGATGCCTACTCTGGTATCAGTG
>JAJYYD010000162.1 GCA_021801305.1 Thermoplasmata archaeon | reverse complement strand
AATGGTTACCAGCTTGCTCTGCCTCTTGCAGACACACATTTCAAGATCGATCCATTCCTGCTAATCACATTTGCATTTGTGGTTGTGGGTTTCATAGCCTCATTCCTCATTGAAAAGGACGAAGATCGTTCTGTCAGGGCCAACGCCCTCCCCTATCCAGTCATAGCTGGGGCATTGATTGGGGTTGCTGTTTTCGTTGCAGTTGATGTTCTTTCAAGATACGGTCTCCAGATATTCGGGGTATCTGTTGCCATCCTCATCATGATAATTGCGGTGAGAAAAAGCTCAAAATCCGCCGACAATCTTGCAAAGAAAAAGATGAAGGAGACAGAGATACAGCTAAAAAAAGGTGGAGTTATCTAAGCGTACTGAAGGCAATCCAGGCAAAAGGGATAAAAGATGAACTGTTCACAGATCGTCTCTTTTTTCAGGCATGACATTCATTTTCAGTTCAGGTCAAAAATATAAATGATCCTGCCATGACCATCATATGCAAAGCACTCTCATCAGGGATGCCATAATAGTTACCCAGAACGGAAAAAGGGAGATCAAGAGAGGAAATATCCTCATAAAGGGCAACAGGATAAGTGAGATTGGAGAAACTTCCACCGATGCCGACAGGATAATAGAAGCAGATGGAAACATAGTTCTTCCGGGCTTCATCAATACACACTGCCATGTGGCCATGTCACATCTCAAGAACAGGCTGGATGATGTTGACCTGCAGAAGTTTCTTGACCTGACATTCAAGCTTGACTCCGGGCGGACTCCGGAAGGCATCTACAATTCTTCAGTTCTCGGTATTTCCGAAATGATAAACAACGGAATTACCTCATTTGCAGACCTGTATTATTCTGAAGATATCATAGCTAGGGCCGTTATTGATTCAGGCATCCGCGGCTATCTTTCATGGGTGACGCTTGACAGGAAATTCACAACCCAGGATGGTGACACCCCTGACAATGCCGAACAGTTCATCAGGGAGTTCAGGGGAAAAGATCGAATAACTCCTTCCGTCGGGATACAGGGGATATATGTTGCAGGAGATGATATATACGCTTCGGCATCAGAAATTGCAAAAAAGTATGGCACTATCATTCACACCCATCTCGCAGAAACCAGGGAAGAGGTTTACAACTTTGTGAAAGGGCATAACGGAAAGAGGCCGGTGGAACACCTCTCCGATATAGGCTTCCTTAATGAAAACATTCTTGCAGCCCATTCTGTCTGGGCTACACTCCGCGAAGTTAAACTTATGGCAAAATCCGGAACAAAAGTCTCGTGGAATGCAGTCAGCAATTTCAAGCTTGGTGTTGGCGGAGTCCCACCTGTCCCGGAAATGATGGCAAACGGCATTACAATATCCATGGGAACCGACAGCAACGGGAGCAACAACTCCCTGAATATGTTTGAAGCCATGAAATTCTCGGCCCTGTCCGTAAAGAATGAACGATGGAACCCCTCGCTGATGAAGGCACAGGAGATACTTGACATGGCAACAGTAAACGGTGCCAGGTCTCTTGGGGATGAAAGCACAGGTTCCATCGAAGCAGGGAAGAAGGCCGACATCATCATGATAGATGCGTCAATGCCAAACATATTCCCTGTTTCAGAGGAAAATGCAGTAAACAGCATCGTCTATTCCGCCAACCCTTCAAATATATGCATGGTCATGGTTGACGGAAAAATCCTCAAGGAGACAGGAAAACCCTCTCCAGTGGACAAAACAGGCCTGAAGGGAAAGGTTTTCACTTAATTTTTACAAAGAATATAAATATAAAAATCCCGGACAAAGTATATAAATACTTGTCATATCACCGTATTGAACTTTATGAGCTGGCAAGAAGCCGAAGTAAGAGAATTAAAAGTCGGGAGATACATGCTTATCGATGACGCTCCATGCAAAATTATGGAAATCACCATGTCCAAGCCGGGAAAACATGGGGAAGCCAAGGGACGAATTGTCGCTATCGGTGTCTTCGATTCACAGAAAAGAAGTGTAGTTTACCCTGTTAAGCACAAGGTGAAGGTTCCCATTATTGAAAAGAAGAATGCCCAGGTCCTGTCAATAGGAAACAATGAGGCACAGCTGATGGACAGCGACACATTTGAAACATTCGTAATGCAGTTTGATCCTGCTGACGCGGACAAGATAAAGGTAGGAACAGAGGTATCATATTGGGAAGCAATGGGAAAACGGAAGATAATGTTCCAGAACTGACTGATCTTTTTTATCTTCCCACTCTTCCGGACGCACATTCATCATACAGCGAATCCAGGTACGTGATTTTCGGTGTTCCATTTGATAACACCTCAAGCTACCGCAGGGGTTCAAGGCTGGCACCCGATTCAATAAGGCATGCGTACGACAACCTGGAATCATATGATCCATGGTACAATGTCAATTTTCCTGAAATTCCAATATGCGATCTTGGCAATCTGGAGGTTGGAGAGGACGCAGAAGAGGTCATTGATACAGTACAACAGGTTGGCTCCAGACTTTACAGGGACGGAAAGATTCCCATAATGCTTGGCGGTGAACACTCCCTTACCAGCGGCATGGTGAGAAACCTTGCAGATGCTTACATGGTCATAATTGACGCTCACTCTGATTTCAGGGACACCTATATGGGGAGCAAATTCAACCATGCGTGCATAACCAGGAGATGCCTTGAAATTCTTGGAAAAAATCGCATATCATCAATCGGCACCAGGTCAACTTCCCAGGAGGAAAAGGAATCGGGCCTCATGGACCAGGTATCTTTCTATTCTGCCCGTTACGTCATGAAACATGGAATAGGGGAAGTACTGGACCAGTTAAGGGAGAAGATATCGGGTCCCGTCTATTTCTCCATTGACATGGACGGCTTTGATCCGTCATTTGCACCGGGAGTAGGGACCCCGGAACCTTACGGCCTATCCGATACTGATGTCAGAACCCTTATAAACGGGTTGGGGAAAAAAATCGTGAGTTTCGACATCGTTGAAATGACACCAGTTTACGACAACGGAAACACTTCCATGCTCGCTGCCAAACTTATACAGGACTTCATAGGAAGCAGGGAAGGAACCATTGAGGAATGATTCATATGCCTTCCGGCCTGAATCCGGAACGGTCAAAATCTTTTTAACCAGCTTCAAATAGCCGGAGTAGCTGATCAGATGGAAAAGGATTATGATGCAGTCATAGTTGGAGCAGGTACAGGTGGGCTTTCAGCCGGCATTGCACTGAAGAAGGCCGGTAAGTCATACATTATCCTGGACAGAAAGAAGGAAATAGGGCTTCCTGTCAGGTCTACCGGAGCAGTCTCACTGGAATGGGTTAAAAGAATCGGCATGCCCACGGATGACAGCATTGTTGCATCAAAAATCTACGCAATGAAGTTCCAGACCGACAGGGGAAGGAGCATCTCCCTGAGCTTTGACAAACCGGTCGGGCTTGTTTATGATTTCACCAAATACGAGAAATACCTGGCTAAGGATTTTGCGGGAGAACTCAACATAAAAATGGAAACCCAGGTCATTTCGGTAGATGGGAATAAGGTAAAAACGGCCAATGAAGAGTATGAGGGCAGGAATATAGTAATGGCAAGCGGACCCCAGTCCACTTTTGGCCAGAAACTGGACAGGAACAATGTGCTCGTTGCATACGAGGAAACAAGGGAACTGCCAAGAAGGGATGATTTCCAGATGATACTCTGGTTCAGCGACATGGCCCCCGGAGGATATTTCTGGGATTTCGCAGACAGTGACTCAACAAGGAAGATAGGCGTATGTTATTATCCCCTTTCTGGAGAACAGCCGAAAACTGTTCTTGAGAAGTTTACCAGGAAATTCCCGGAAGTGGATGGAAAAATGCTGCACACAATGGCACACCAGATTCCGCTCTCAAGGCCATCCGACAGGGTCATTGAAGGAAACAGGCTTTACGTTGGGGATATGGTGAATGCAGTGCTGAATACAACAGCCGGTGGCCTGCAGGGAGCATTCTGGACAGGGAAATATGCCGGCAACGCCATATCTGCCGGGGACCTCCAGATGTACCAGAACGGATGGGACAGCGAGATCAGGCCATGGCTCATGAAGCACCACAATCTTCACAGGAAGATGCACAGGAACGGGTCCAGATCAATTGGAAACCTCATGCTGCTTGCAAAGATGATGCCAAAATCCATGAAGAAGAAAGTTTTTGGTGGACTCTGATATTGATTTGATGTTCCAGGGCAGCAATCAAAGGGAATTTTATTCCATTCAGGTCCCTTTAAACAAATCCTCAAGATTCTGAATCCTGTAAAGATAATTCTTGAACTCTCTATTTCCAGGCATTTGCCAGAATCTGGAAAGTGCCTTCAGGAAGACTGAGGCAAGGTCTGTGTCAAGCACGTAATACCTCATGGAACTTCCATTATGGATTTCCCCGCCGTAAAGCAGTGGACCTGAATATGACTTGAATACCTCATTCATCAGGTCACTGATATAACCGGATTTAAGTTCGACCTCCGCCAGTCCGCTTTCGCTGTCATGGCAAAGTATGTTCAGGTCGCCCCTTATTTCCTCCCTCTCCGGTTTTATTATGAGTATGTCATTTGTATCGCTGGAAAGCATTTTCGGCACAAATTCTCCGTCATTGAGAAAAAATCCGTTATAAACAGATGAAAGGGGCAAGTTACCAGGTTCCCACATGGTGATCACCGACGTAAAGTGCCGCAAAGGCAGGACCAGGTCCGGTCTGGAGTGATGAAGGAATGGGATGTTTATGATGTTCTCTCCAAAATATTCAAGTGTAGTGGCATTCGGGGGATTGTCGCCAAGCATGTGGAAGACAATGCTGCTAACATCGGTGCTGGAATATTTACAGAACTCCAGGCGTAAATAGATATCAGGGCCGTTTCTCAGTATGTTTGGCGAAACTCTTGCGAGGGGAACTCTGTCTATCATGTTAACGAGGTCCAGAATCTGCCCCGGGGCCTCCATCTCTACTATGCCTTCCTTTATATTGATTATTCTTCCTGAATGTGTGTTAGTCCAGAAATCTATGAACATGTTCTCCTCTCCTTGTGATAGTTTGGACTTGACGTTCAGGTAAAAATGAAGCTTTTCACCGGATTTAGCAAGCAGCATGAACTGGGTGTCAGGTTCATGCCTCCTGTCTGAGACCCTGATGTTCTTCGGAAAAACACCCTCAATCCTGATAACTGCACAGAGGGGGAATATGTTGTTGCTCAGAGTTAGTCCAGAAGGGTGTATACAGATCAAGCCATGCAGGAGTTTGGCGTAATAAAGATTTTGGTGCAACAATGCTTGCGAAAATAATACATCCTGCAACAGTCCTGTCAGGAAAAACCGGGAAATATTAATATGCATTCCTCTTCTACTCAATCAGGATTATGGTTACTGAATCTTTTAACCGGGACTCATACAGCGACAGTTACGATTC
>JAJYYD010000070.1 GCA_021801305.1 Thermoplasmata archaeon | reverse complement strand
GACCAGTCCTTTGATTACCTTTTCAATTCTTACTATGAAACCATAGGCAGCTATTTCCCGAAAGAGTTGAGAGGCACACAGTCAAGGCCCATAGTAGACAGGATTCTGGAATACAGGATGAAAGTTGAGAACGATATTTCAACGCACATTGATGAACTGCAGGGCAGGGAAGCACTGTCGATAATGGAACTTGGGATAAACCATGAGGAGCAGCACCAGGAACTCATGCTTATGGATATAAAGTACAATTTTTTCAACAACCCATCTTTCCCTGTATACATGGATGCAAAACCTGCTAAAGCCGGCATGGCAGGAAAGATGACATACAGGCACCACGAACCGGGACTTTTTGAAGTTGGGTATTCCGGAAACCGGTTTTCATTTGACAACGAGACGCCAAGGCATAAGGTCTGGCTTGACGGTTTTGATATTGGTGAAAGGCTTGTCACAAATGGGGAATACCTGAAATTCATGGAGGATGGTGGTTACCAGGATCCCACTTACTGGCTTTCCGACGGGCTCGCAGTATCAAGGAAAAATAACTGGAAAGCCCCTCTTTACTGGGTTGAGGACGAAAATGGATGGAAGATCTTCACCCTTTCGGGATTACAGAAACTGAACCTGGAAGAGCCTGTTTCCCATGTAAGTTTCTATGAGGCTGATGCCTATGCCACCTGGGCTGGAAAGAGACTTCCCAGGGAGGAGGAGTGGGAGGTGGCATTTTCAGGATCCAGAAAGTCAGCATACAGCAATTTCATGGATTCATGGTACCTGCATCCACTTCCGGTTGATGAAAATGACAATGGATCAGGGCAGGCCCTGGGTGACCTCTGGGAATGGACCAGGAGCCCATATGTTCCCTATCCAGGCAGTTCTCCTCTTCCCGGTTCAGTTGGAGAATACAACCACAAGTTCATGGCCAACCAGATGGTTCTCAGGGGAGGTTCCTGCGTTACTCCGGCAGACCATATAAGAATAACGTACAGGAATTTCTTCCAGCCTGACAGGAGATGGGAATTCAGTGGGATAAGGCTGGCAGGTGATGCCTGATGGAAGTCCCGGAGAAGCTCAGGATAGTGGACATGAAGCCAAAAATTGCCCATTTCAGGGAAGAGATCATACAGGGACTGTCCAGGACACCAAAGCAGATCAGCCCTAAATTCTTTTATGACCGCACAGGTTCAGAACTTTTTGACAGGATTACTACGCTTGAGGAATACTATCCGACCAGGAAGGAGAGAATGATCATCAGGGACAACATAGGTGAAATATGCAGCCTTTTCCAGAAGGGAAGCGCACTTGTGGAATATGGAAGCGGTGGATCAGTCAAGACGATGGAGATACTTGACCACTGCCACGGCATATCCACATATGTGCCACTGGACATTTCGGCCTCACAGCTTGAGGAGACTGCGAAAAAACTTTCTGGCAAGTATCCGCACCTGAATATACTGGCTCTTTGCGTTGATTACACAACACGTTTTGAAATACCGTTCCTCCAGCTTACCGGAAATATTATTGCGCTGTTTTTGGGATCAACCATTGGGAATTTTGAGCCTGAAGATGCTTCGGCATTCCTCTGGAACGTCATGGACATGCTGGGTCCGGATGACGGGGTCATAATAGGCGTGGACCTGAAAAAGGATCCTTCAATACTGGAGGCCGCGTATAACGATTCACAGGGTGTTACGGCCATGTTCAACCTTAATCTCATAAACCGCATCAACAGTGAGTTCGGCACCTCGCTCCAAACCTCCGGCTTCAGCCATGTTGCCTTCTACAACAGGAAGATGGGAAGGATTGAGATGCACCTTGAAGTCCTGCAGGACATGGAGGTTGTTCTGGATGGCAAAACTATAAAATTCAACAGGGGAGAACTCATACATACAGAGAATTCCTACAAGTATGATCCGGAGGAGTTTGAGGAGATAGCCAACCGGAACCATCTGTCACTGGAAAAGCTATGGAAAGATCCGGATGGCTATTTCGGACTCTTTTTCCTGAGAAGGATTTAGATCAGATTACTTTTCCTCATTTTCGGATGTGTATTTCCTCACAGACCGGAATGGCCTGAAGTATTTGCCGTTACCGTTGTAGAACTTGGAGAAGAATTCCACGTAAAGAAGCCTTGCTCCCTGTATTCCTGGTTCAAATATTGCTATTACAAGGTTGAAAAGCTGGCCGAATATCAGTATTATTATTCCCACAACTGCCAGGAGGGGAGATTTTTCCACACCCTTCATGAAGATGAGATCTATTACCTGGGCAAGCACCACCGATGCAAGGAGTATACCCAGTATCCTGGTGTATGAAAGCACATGGCTTATTATGGATGGTATTTCCATTGCACCCCTTGCCTTCTCGGTTGCTATTATCACAATAAGTCCTGCTATTATGAGTCCCACAGCTATTGGTGTTGACAAACTCACAGCCGGATTCAGTGATGTGTCATGATGTATGAGGTTCAGCCCGAATATGGCTATTCCCCATGCAAGCAGTATCCATCCAATCTTTCCTGCTGCTCCCCTCCTGTGCTTCCTCCTGGTCTCATTTATAAAACCGAGAACCAGCCCGAATGTAACCATGGCAAGCCCTATGTAACCGGAAAGCAGGAGAAGTTTTGGTATGACAAGTGCCACATGGAAAATGACAATAGGTGTTGGAGGGAATGCACCAATATGTGCGCCAGAGAAGCCTGTGGATGTCTGGAACAGCGTAACTGGGAGAAGTGGAAACCCGAAGAAATTATTGAACATGAGTCCAACTATTATTGCAAGTATTGACCCGGGAATGAGTGTTTTCCCAAGAATCCGCAAGGGATTTTTTCCCAGTACTGTCAATGCGAATGAACTCAGCTTTTTCGGTATGTGTGAATTCGCCCTTGGGTGATCTATCCTCTTCACGAGCCATATTGCCCCAATCAGGATTATAAGGCCGTAGCCCCAGTCACCGACCATTATACCGAAGAATATGGGGAATATTATGCCGAAAATAAGAGTCGGATCAAATTCATCGGATTGGGGAAGTGAATAGAATCGCACAAAAAACTCGAAAAGCCTGAATTTTTTAGGGTTGTTGAAAAGAGTCGGAGGTTCTTCCCCTGTTTCTACAGTGCTTACAATTGATGCTCCTGAAGATGCCTTCTCCACAATGCCTCTCAGTTCTTCTACCCTCTTTGCCGGGACCCATCCTTCCATTACAAATGCGTTTTTTGTTGAAGAGAGCTTCTCCGAGACATCAAGCTTACGTGCCTCTATTTCAAGGGATTCCCTGTACTGGACTACCTTCTGGTAATATGTTTCAGACATTTCCATCAGGTCATTTTTTACAACCTTCAGGGCATCCTCTGCTTTGTTCCGCTTGTCCATCAGCATTGATCTGTACTCTGATGGTGAACCAGACATGACAGGTATGTGAAGTAAATCGAATGATTGATCGCTTGCCGCCTTCCCGAACTCTGATTCCAGGTTTTCAGGTATGGAGACTATGTAATTTCCAGACGGGAGAGGGAAAATTGACGCATCGGGAATCCTCTGCTTTATCATTTCAGGCTGGATTTTTTCTTCCTTTGCTATTGCCACGTATGATGTGACGAATGAATTGTTGTAAATTGAGAGGTCGTAGTTGAGTCCTTCTATGAGATCCAGGGCATATAGCCTCATGGATATCTCCTTCAGTTCTCCCTGTATATCTGTCTCTGAATCTTTCAGTGATTCCAGGTCCGAGCTGATGTTTATCTTTTCTGCCTCTTCCAGGAGTTTATCCAGGGGAAGTTTCCCCATCCTGTCCCTGACCTCTATGGGAGGCAGGATCATCTCATAACTCCTGAACCTCTGAAGCAGGGTTGATATTTTCCTGTAAAGTTCTCCGGAAACTCCCCTGTCAAGAATCTTTTCAATGGAGGGATCAACTGGCTCAAGCTGCAGGAAACCTGCATCATGGATTGATGATATTATGGAATGCCTCCACGAATTGGATCCGATGATCCTGACTCTGGACATTTTTTCCGGATAAAGCACCATTTTCAGTCCTCTTTAATATAATCCAGCAGGGCCTTTTCGACCAGTTTCTCTATCTCCCTGTCACTGATCTTCAGTGAGAGTTTCTCGGCCTTCAGCATTCCCCTTTCCCTTATCTCAAGAGCCTTTTTTTCGAGGTCAGACCTGAAAGATTCCATGTTCTTCCTGAAATCCTCCTCAGTCTTCAGCCTGTACCTCTGGACCTCATTTTCCAGTCCACGGCTGAACTCTGAAATCCTGTCCTCGTATTCCTTCCTTGCTTTTTCGATTTCTTTATTGGCAGAATCTTCTGCCTCCCTGATTAGTTTAAGTTTTTCAAGATCATCAGTCATCAGAGCACCCCCAGTGCGAATATGACCAGAATCGCCGCTGTAAGGACAGGATTGAGAATAAGGAAAGCCATGCGTATCCTCCTGAACTTTTTAAGTGCGGGATTTGACCTGATCTGTTCCTTTGTGAAATATGGCTCCTGAACCTTCCAGGGCTTCCATGGCTGCTTATACAATCTCCCCAGCCCCCTCTTTCCTTTCCATTTTTTTCTTTATGAATTTCAGCGTTGCAAATGTATCTCTTTCAATCTCGTCAAGGTGCATCCTGATTATCTTTGCAGTCCTTACCAGATCCGGTATAAGGATGTTCTCTATGGCATTGGATCTCCTCTTTGTTATCTCTATCTCATGGAGAAGTTTCCTCATTGAGTTCTCCTTTTCTGCTATTTCAATAATTGACTGGAAAACACGCTCAAATTTCTTGATGGAATCATTTATTGAGACCGGGACGGAAATAGTCCTGTATACATTGGAAAGAAGTGTCTGGCTGTAATTCATTGTCAGTTCAGGAATCTTCACGCCCATTACGTTCTTCACGCCTGAACCTACCTGCTGGTTTGCGGACATGTACGCCACGGTCTCGAGCATCATTGGACCTTCTATGACTTCAGCCATCTTAACGGACTGCATTGCGTCTCCAACCTCCTGGCGCAGATTTTCCCTCATTCCCTTAACCTGCCTGCTGATATTGAAGAATTCCAGAACTAGCGATGACCGTTTCATTTTGAGCAGATCAAGGCCTCTCTTTGCAAGCTTTATCCGTTTCTTGGTCTTTATGAGCTCGATTCTTGTAGGCCTTATATCCACCGATGGCATATTACTCCTTCTTCCATTTTCCGTATTTTGCAATGAAGTCTTTCTTCACTCTCTTCATGTCACTTTCAGGCAGGGCTGACAGAAGTTCCCAGCCCAGGTCGAGTGTTGTCTCGATGCTCCTGTCCTCGTATACATCCTGGTTTATGAAACGCTTCTCGAATTCATCTGCAAATTTCAGGTAGAGCCTGTCATTTGCTCCCAGAGCCTCTTCACCCACAATTGCGCTAAGAGATCTCAGGTCCTTTCCGTTTGCATAGGCTGAATAGAGTTGATCGGCGACACCCCTGTGGTCTTCCCTGGTCCTTCCTCCCCCTATACCCTGATTCATTAGCCTTGACAGGGACGGCAGAACATCTATTGGAGGATATATTCCCTTTCTTAAAAGGTCCCTGCTAAGGACTGTCTGCCCCTCGGTTATGT
>JAJYYD010000154.1 GCA_021801305.1 Thermoplasmata archaeon | reverse complement strand
ATCAAACTTCGTTTCTCCAAGCATAGCCTTGAGCGCCTCGAAGTTTGAGTGTATATCTGAAAAGACAAGAACCCTCATAACTTCATATTATCAAAGACTATAAATTGTTATTTAGCAGACCCGAAAAGTGTTCGGAAATGTGTTTTAAATGTTGCTCAGGAGAATTCAGGAAGTAAATTGGATGGATATTGCCATATGTGGGGATTCGACTGACTGTTCACATTCCTATAATGATTTATACGCTGCATACATTTTCATAAATGGCGGAAAGAAAATATGATGTAATTTTTATGGGGGCAGGTGGTGCATCTTATCCGGGGGCATTCCAACTTGCCGAATCAGGGTATAAAGTTCTTATGGTGGAGCCGAAAGGAAACCTGGGAGGAAACTGCCTTTTCTCAGGATGTATTCCTTCAAAGACTGTAAGGAAAAGTCTCATGGATTATGCCATGATAAGTAACTACAATGGAAGCATAAAACTGCCTGAAATGTGGACAGATGTACAGACCTTCAAAGACTCAATACAGGAGATCCGGTATGGTAATCATTCGAGGGAGATAAAGGATCATCAGGACAATGTGGATTTTGTAAAGGGTATAGCTTCATTCAAGTCTGATACTATGGTGGAGGTTAATGGTGATCAGCCATTTACAGCCACTTCAGAAAGTATAGTTATTGGGACCGGAGCAGATCCTTTCATTCCGGATATACCGGGAAGTAAGCTGGCGCTGACAAGTGATGACATCTTTGCATATAAATCGGCAATTGGTCAACTACCGGGATCAATAATAATGATCGGCGGCGGGTACATAAGCATAGAGATAGCGGACATGCTGGCTCCATTCGGAATCGAAATGACTATAATACAGTCACATGACAGGCTTCTGCCGGGCATGGACAGATCAATCTCCGATGAGGCTTTAAGACTGATGGCTGGAAAACACGTAAATGTTATTTTCAATGGAAAGGTCAAGGAAATTTCTATTATGGGGAAAATGAAAGCTGTAAAATTCCTCGTAGGAGACGATGAAAAAACCGTTTCTGCAGAAGAGGTAATAATGGCGACCGGGAGAAGGCCTCACATCAAGGGGATAGGGCTTGAGAAAACTGCAGTGAACGTCGTGAAAGGCTCAATTGCTGTGGATTCACATATGAGAACCAGCAGACAGAATATATTTGCCACCGGTGATGTTATCGGAAAGGCAATGCTTTTTCATGCGGCCGTGAAGGAGAGCGTAATTGCCGCCAGGAACATACAGGGAAAACCAGATTACGAGATGAATTTCAACTCAGTGCCGTTCACTCTTTTCTCTTATCCTGAACTTGGAAGCGTCGGTTACACAGAGGCAGATGCAACGAGATTAGGAATAGAATGCGAGATAGTTTCAGAAAGCCTGGAGGGAGATGCGCAGTCTCAGATTTTCAGGCAGAGAGATGGATGGTTCAAAATAGTGGTGGAAAAGAATGGGGGTAAGATTCTCGGATTTCAGACATTTGCCCACGACGGAGCAGACCTGGTGGCTTATTTCACTGCAGCCATTGAAAACGGGTTGACAGCCAGAGACCTGGCCAAGTCATGTGAGCCGCATCCAACCACCTTTGAGTCAATTCCGAGTGCGCTGAGGAAATATCTATGAATATTCTCTATTCCTTATTTCCAAGGATAGATGTAGCAGAAATGAAAATAATGAAAGAAAACACAACCGAACTGCCGTATAAGAGTAAAACTTATACTATTCATGGTCACAAAAGAGGATATCAAGCTGCAACATGAAGGGTAAATATAAATTCAAAGTGAAATGTGTTATCCCGGGTTGTAACCATAGAGTCAACGAAAATTAATTAAGAAAAAAAAGCTTATCCATAGTGCGATACATAATTATAACCGGAGGAGTACTCTCCGGACTTGGAAAAGGTACCATTACCTCAAGTCTTTCACATCTTTTGAAATCAAACGGACTGAGGGTAACTGCCATTAAAATAGATCCGTACCTGAATTACGATGCAGGCACCATGAATCCATACCAGCATGGTGAGGTTTTTGTCCTGGATGACGGAAGCGAAGTGGATCTGGATCTTGGGAATTATGAAAGATTTCTTGATATAAGCCTCGGTGGAGACAATAACATAACTACAGGGAAGATCTACAAAGAGGTAATTGAGAGGGAGAGAAGAGGAGATTATCTTGGAAGTACAGTGCAGATAATACCACACATAACAAATGAAATAAAACGGCGTATCAGGATTATAGGCAATTCCCCGGATGTTGATATAGTGATGATTGAAGTTGGTGGAACGGTTGGAGACATAGAATCAATGCCGTTCCTGGAAGCTCTAAGGCAGCTGAAACAGGAAGAGGGTGAAAATTCAGTTCTTTTCGGTCACGTTACACTGGTGCCGGAACTTGGGGCGGTGGAGGAGCAGAAGACAAAGCCCACCCAGCACAGTGTCAAGGAACTGAGGGAGATCGGTATACAGCCTGATCTTCTCTTCTGCAGGTCAAAAAATCCCCTCCAGGAACAGACCAAGAGGAGGCTTTCACTCTTTACAGATGTACCGGAAAGCGGAATAATTGGGATAAATGACATTCCAAATACGTATTTCCTTCCCGAGATAATGCATAACCAGAAGCTTGAGAAATATATAGAAAAGAAATTCTCGCTGAAACTTGAGAACTTCAGTGAACCATGGAAAAGCTTCCTGGAAAACCTCAGGAATCCAAATGAAACCGTGGATATTGCTGTGGTGGGGAAATACACGGAGCTTCAGGATGCCTATATGAGCCATAAGGAGGCATTTTCACACGTCACCGGCAACACCGGAATCCGGGTCAGGCTGAAATGGATAAACTCGGATGATCTTCTGAAGTCCACAGAACTCCTGAAAGGCGTCAACGGAATACTTGTTCCCGGTGGTTTCGGCTACAGGGGTGTAACAGGCAAGATTGAGGCTGCAAGATACGCCAGGGAAAACAGGATCCCGTATCTTGGAATATGCCTTGGCTTCCAGGTATCCGTCATAGAGTTTGCGAAAAATGTGCTTGGACTGGAAGATGCAAACAGTTCAGAATTCCAGGAGAATACAAAGAATCCTGTCATAGATCTATTGCCGGAACAGTACAGCGTGAAGAATATGGGTGGAACAATGAGGCTCGGGTCAAAAAAAGTTCTGATAAAAGAAGACACGATCGCAAGCCGCCTTTACAGATCAACTGAAATTTACGAAAGACACAGGCACAGGTATGAAGTTAATCCTTCATATATAGAGAAAATAAACAGGATGGGCATGAACTTCTCCGGTACTGATGATGAGAAAATAAGGATGGAGATACTGGAACTTAACGACAGGGACAACTATATTGCCACTCAGTACCACAGTGAATTCAAGTCCAGGCCTCTTTCCCCGTCAAAGGTCCATATGCATCTGGTACTGACAGCTCTTGAATACAGAAGAAAGATGGAAGGGGTGAAAGATGCGAGAAAGAATCTTAAAGTTACTGGATGAAGCCAACAACAAGCTTCAGGCAAATCCTGATAAAAGGGAGAAGATATCGAGACTTGACCGTACTGCATGCATAGAGCTGGACAATACAGAAAATATTTTCTTTGAGATCAAGGGAGGATCAATAACGGTTCGGGATCATGTGGATTCTCCAGATATTATTGTTAAATCAACTTCACAGGACTTTTCTGACATACTGGACAGGAAACTTGATCCCATGAATGCATACTTCTCCAAGAAAATCGTCATAAAGGCAAAGTTGATGGACAAGCTTCTCATAGCTGATATACTCAAATGACAGAACAGGACTCCTTCAGAAGCGCATACGATAAAATAATCAGGGAAAGCGTAGAATCCTGCTATTCAGTTGCAAAGAGGGTCAGGGCACTTGGAAAGGATGTAAGGGAAGATGTGGAGATGCCGCTGGCTTCAGATATGGCCGACAGGATAGAGGAGCTTATCGGTATAAGGGGCATAGCGGATGAAATAAGGAAACAGTCAACAGAACATACCAGGGAAGAGGTTTCAATAAGCATTTCCCGGCTGGTTGCCAAAATGTACGGCAGCCAGGGTCCGAGGATGGCAGTTGACAAGGCGGTAAGGGTTGGACTTGCCATACTTACGGAAGGGATACTGGTTGCACCTCTTGAGGGAATAGCAGATGTCAGCATCGACTCAAACGATGACGGTTCCAGCTATGTGTCAGTATCATATTCAGGACCCATAAGGGGTGCAGGTGGGACTGCACAGGCACTGAGCGTCCTTATTGCCGATATAGTGAGAAGAGATCTGGGCATAGGAAGCTACAGGCCAACAGACGAAGAGGTTGAGAGGTACATAGAGGAGGTACAGAGCTATAACCGTTTAAAACATCTTCAGTATTTTCCAAGCCCTGAAGAGATCAGGACTGTTATAACGAATTCTCCTGTATGTATAGATGGGGAGGGCAGTGAAGAGGAGGAAATCTCGGGCCACAGGGACATGAAGAGGGTCAAGACAAACCGCATCAGGGGAGGAATGTGCCTCGTACTGTGTGAAGGCCTTATCCAGAAATCAAAGAAAATACTCAAGCATACATCAGCCCTTGGCATAAACGACTGGAATTTCCTTGCTAAAAAAGAGCCGGAAACCTCAGAAACCGAAGTGAAAGTAAAGAAGAGTTCAGACAAATACCTGAAGGATATGGTTGCAGGCAGGCCGGTTTTCAGTCATCCGGGAGCAAAGGGAGGATTCAGGCTCAGGTATGGTAGGTCCCGTGTATCCGGACTGGCAGCCGCCTCAATGAATCCCTCTACTATGTATATTCTTGGAAAATTCATTGCAATAGGGTGCCAGCTGAAGATGGAGGCTCCCGGCAAGGCTGCGGCAATAACTCCCTGTGATTCAGTGGAAGGCCCTACTGTCCTGCTTAAAAATGGGGATCATATAAGAGTTGATGATCTCGAAAAAGCAAAGGAGATATACGACCAGATAGTTGAAATCACGGACGTGGGCGAGATGCTCATATCATTCGGTGATTTTCTTGAAAACAACCATGTCCTGGAAAAACCTTCCTACACATCCGAATGGTGGAAGATTAATGCCAGGGCATTCCCAAATCTTGAAAAATACCAGGCCCACATCCCTGAAGAGGCAGAGGCATGGGCAATTTCCAGGAAATACCCGGTTCCATTGTATCCTGAATATGATCTGATCTGGAATGATTTATCCATTGATGAATTCAAAGATCTCAGGACTGGACTGCTGGCATCCGTAACAGAAGGGGCCAGATTACTCATAAATCCTGAGGAATCCGTGCTGAAAACACTTATAAAACTTAACTGCCAGTTCCATTCTAGCGGTTCACACATAGTTCCAAAATATTCAATCTCGCTTTTACGTTCAATGGGGCTGGATTTCCGGGACAACAGGGTTGTGGAGATAACTCCTTATGCAGAGTATTCAACGCCGCTGGAGGCAGTGAACAGTCTTTCCGGAATAACCATAAAGGATCGAGCACCCACAAGGATAGGATCAAGAATGGGAAGGCCGGAAAAGGCCGGGGACAGGAAGATGAAACCAATGGTTCATGTGCTGTTTCCCATTGAGAATTACGGAGATGCCAGAAGGTCGATTGTCAATGCCGGCAAGAGATC
>JAJYYD010000016.1 GCA_021801305.1 Thermoplasmata archaeon | reverse complement strand
CAAGCAGTACCTGAAGTCAACATTCGGATCTGCGGGACTTTACTTCTACTACACTGAAGGGGAGATCAAGACTGCATTTTCAGTCAAGAAAACAGCAAGGAACCTGGTTGTAGGGAAGATCATAGGTGACAGGTCATACCGGGACGAGATAAAGAAGGAATTCAACAGCCTTGGGTATGCAGTTACATTTTCATGATAATGAAAAATAGGGCTGATTTATACGGATAATTTTTTAAGAACCTATCCATTGATTAACAATGCTGGAGCTTTCCACTTTCTTTGAAGCGCTGTCCCTCGTAATTTCGGCTTTCCTTCTTGCTGTTACGGTATCTGCCTGGCGGAAAAGAAGACTGAAGATCCTGAGATATATAGTGGCAGTATTTGCCCTGATATTTGCCCAGGATATTGCCCTCATACTTCAGGTATTTTATATCATCCCGTATGCAGCCTACGACACGGATCTTTTTGTCCTGGTGGATCTTGCAATACTTGCACTGTTTTATACTGGAATAGTGAGAGGTAACTGAAATTGGCTGAAAGCCCCGCACGTGATAAACTGCTTAAGATAATATCCGAGAATCCGGGAATTCATTTCAGGGAAATCCAGAGGATATCCGGCATGGCCGTGGGCCAGGCAGAATATCACCTGTACCAGCTTGAAAGATCAGAGAAAGTCATGATCAGGGAGGACGGAAAAAACAGGAGATATTTTATCCCTGACCAGGGGAGCCTCCTGGACAGGAAGATTATCTTTTATCTCAGGGGCCCGTACTCCTCTTCCGTTATACAGAGCCTTATCAGGCAGGGAGAGTTGGAAGATCGTGCAGTCGTGAAGGGCAGAAGGTCGAAACAGGAAAAGATAAGGGAAGCCATAGGAAATATGGAAAAAGATGGGGTAATCTTAAGGAATTTTGTGGACGGCGTAGAACATTTGGCCCTTGCAGACAGGAATCGTGTTATAAAAATTCTGAAAAAATACAGGAAAGGCTTTATTGGCACACTGGAGGAAAATCTTTATTCGTTGCTGGATGAGCCTTAGAATTTCCTTTTTCTGTAGGAAGCGTACGTCATCCCAATAAGTCCCGTCCCTATACCCACTCCGGCTATAAGCTCCTCAATGTGGATTATAATGAAGTTATATGCCCGGTCCAGGTCCTGCTTGATAATGGGATATGAAAATATGTTGAGACCGTAAAGCGTGAAATATGGGTCCTGGAATAATGTACTGATTCCGTTTGTATAATTGTACCTGAATAGTATTAATGACTCCCTGTTATTTGAGATAGTATAATTTGTAGACACGTTTTGCGTGATCCCGTTGAGTTCATAGGTATTTTTCCACCAGAATTCTGCAAAGGTGTTGTTCGTGGTGTTATTTGAAAAGACAAGTCCCCTGCCAAAATCATGCCCACGGATAGAATATCCATTATTCTGGGGTTTCAAGGTGAAGGGATTGAACCTGCTGTTTTCTGCTATTCCCTGGGCTATGACCACATAGCCGGATCCAGGAATCTTGTTATTGAACTTGAGGTAATAAGTAATTTCAAGGGTGGAATTTATGGAGTTATTTCCCACACTTACGTATGGCGCACTGCCAGACTTTGTAATGTTTACCTCAACATGAACTGTCAGAGGCTGCTGTAAGCTCTTGGGAAAAGGACTCCCCGGGGATATCATCAACTGGGGATTATAAGGCCGCAAGAAAAGGGTGGAAGAATAGGATATATTGTCATTGCTTGATCTGGCATTCCACCTGCCCATCCTCAATATAGCCGAATAGGCAAAATGGTGGTTGTCTATATCACGAACCAGAAGAATAGTCTCAAGTGAAAGATTGAATGAAGTGGTTTTATTGACTGTTATTTCTACCGTTGGATATGAAAATGGCATTATATTACCGGAGGGATGCTGAGGTGCCTGGGCATATGATACTGCGGGCACAGCAACCAGCAGAAACAAAACAGAAAGAACAATCAGTCTTTTCAACATTTACATATATTGTTCTTCCCATAATTATTTTTGGTACAATTCTACACACAAAAGTTAGTTGGATCTGTTTCTGCATCGACAAGATTTTTAACCCTTCTTAAGGTGTAATACCACACTCTTTGAGTAAGGATGAAAGCGAACACCCATAAATGCATATACGGATAGTGCCTTAAATACAAGAGAAAGCAATTGTCTCTTCTGCTGGAATCCGGTTGCTTCATATAATCATGTATACTGGAAGAGAAAATAGTTGACAGGTTTGCATACTGTGACTGTGAATAGAAAATAAGCTATACAAAAACTAATGAGTTTGTGCTACAGATGATTTTCCGGATTTCATGAAGTTATATCGATTGCAGATAATCTTAAAGTAAGGCCTTCATATTGCATTCCGAGGACATGGCTATTAATGCGAGAACTCATGAATGTTTGCCATTGGATGACTTCAGTATTTCAGAATTGAAAAACCCACGAACACCCAATTCCAACAAGTTGAATAGACTGTTAAACATAATTGTAACACATAGGAGAATCCTGAAGTGACTTTAGATACCTTTAGCATTAAGCATGATGGAAAAACTATCAACCTCAGTAAGTCGGAGAATATATTGAAAATACTCGGGAAAAAGTATTCACTTATTATAATAGGCGTTCTTGGAAACTACGAATCTGTGAATTTTAACGAACTTAAAAAGATTGTCGGATGTCCCAGGCCAAACCTTCTTTCAGCAAGGCTTAAAGAAATGTCAGCCGCTGGAATAACTGAGAGAAGAGTTGTGGACCTCTACCCTGTCTCTGTAAAATACCAACTGACCGACAAAGGGCAAGAATTAAGAGAAAAACTGATTCCATTTTTTAAGTGGATTGATTGTAATTGCTATTTCAAGTGACTTATACGGTTTAATCATTTAAACCAGGTTTAATCATTTTTCCTCCCCAATTTATTAATGGGGTACGCCTAACCCAATGATAGCAATGATTAGACTGAATGCTATAACCCTGCTGGATATTCCCGGGGTTACAGAAAATATAAAAGCCAGGTTTGAAACATTCCACCAGTACCAAAGAACAAGATTTAGCATACTTCAGTGCCCGAAATGAAAATTATAACAGATCGGAAAAAAGAGATATTAATGTGGGTGACCATAGCCGAAGTCCTGGCCATGAGTCTCTGGTTCAGTGCATCAGCAGTATCATCAACCCTTACCGCTGTTATGGATCTTTCACCTATTGAAACTCCGCTGATTACCTCGTCAGTGCAGATAGGATTTGTTGCAGGCGCCCTCATAAGTGCCACGCTTGGATTACAGGACCGGCTGAATTCCAGAATAATCTTTACGGTGTCTGCTGGATTTGCTTCTTTTTTTAATTTTCTGTTTGTTTTTTCAGTTCATTTTATTATACTGGCTTTTCTGTTAAGATTTTTGACCGGACTTTTTCTTGCGGGGATTTATCCGGTGGCTGTTCAGTTCATTTCATCATGGTTTCCAAAAGGTAGGGGACTGGCAATTGGGTTACTTATTGGAGGGCTTACTCTGGGTTCTGCATTGCCGGAATTTGTGGTGGGATTATCTCTTGCAGGAAACTGGGAAATTCTCATATTCATAAGTTCCGGGCTTGCGGTAATCTCTGCTTTTATTTCCGTTCTAAAGTTTCACGATCCGCCCGTAAAGATTCGACGGCCAAGATTCACATGGAAACACATATCGACTGTAATAAGGAACAGATCACTGATGTATGATAATATCGGATATTTTGGGCATATGTGGGAACTTTACGCCATGTGGACATGGATACCTACCTTTTTATATCTGAGCTGGAGAAACTACTATGTTAATTCCCTGCTGTTGATTTATTCCACAATCGGTGCTTTTGCTGTCATTGGGCTTGCTGGCCTTGTAGGATCAATATTTGGAGGTTACATATCCGACAGGATAGGCAGAACAGCGGAAACCATAATATCGATGTCAATTAGTGGGTTGTGCTCTGTGGCAATCGGCTTTACGTTCGGCCTGTTGCCTGTTGCAACACTGGCACTTGCGTTTATCTGGGGAATAACGGTTATATCAGATTCTGCGCAATTTTCAACTGCAGTTACAGAATTAAGCCCCCAGGAATTCACTGGTAGCGCACTCACGTTTCAGATGGCAATAGGCTTTCTTATAACCGTGGGATCCATCGATCTCATAGGTTATGTAGTTCCTATTGTGGGATGGAAATTTGCATTTTCTCTTCTTAGTATTGGGCCGTTCATTGGTGTAATCAGCATGTTCAGGTTAAGGAAAAGACCGGATGCGGGTTTAATGGCATCGGGATTGAAATGATTGAAAGCATTGGGATTTATACATTAATAGGTATAATTACAGGAATTCTTACTGGAATAACCGGATCAAGCGGCGTCATAGTTGTGGTGCCTGCCATGACCTTTCTGGGACATACTTTTCACATAGCTGTAGGAACAAGCCTTCTGGTAGACGTAATCACAACTGCATCTGTTGTATATGTTTACACAAGAGGGAAGAAGATAGACTGGAAAATTGGCCTTATACTGGGTGGAGGGGCACTTGTGGGTGCACAGATAGGATCGCATGTGGCCATTTTTGTGAGCGACAGGCCACTGGAGATTGTATTTGCACTGATGGCGCTTGCCATGGCTTTTCAGTCTTTCAGGAGAGCTAAATCCGGCCTTAAAATTAAACACAGGGAACTTCCACACCCATATGCCATTGGATTTCTGACAAGCCTCCCTATTGGAATACTTACTGGTACACTGGGTACCAGCGGCGGAATAATGTTCATAGCTGTAATGATGATCCTTTATTCCATGGATCCTAAAACCATGGTAGGCACCGCAACCCTGGCTATGTTTGTTTCTGCGGTCAGCGGCACAGCCGGTTATCTGGTGCTCAACAGCGTTGACCTGGTCGGTGGCTTCATAATAGGAATTGTATCGCTTGTATCAGGATTCTATTTTGCCAAAAAAGCCCTTAAGATGAAAGACAGCACGATTTATTATTTCCTGGGGTCAGTCTTTCTCGTCGTATCACTTCTTGAATCTATAACCATCGTTACGGGAATATGATAGATCTTTCTTGGGAAACTGGAAAATAACTTCAATGGAAATTAGCACAAGCACGGGGTAAACAATTTATTGCATCGAAATAGATTTCAGCACCTATAAGGGTGAAAATGTTTTATATTTCTATTCCGGGAGAAAGCCACCGTTCTTGCGATGAATTAATTCTAATAGCAAGTTTGTTATAGACTGAAATAAGAAAAAAATACCTGTCCGCTTCTGAAAATCAAGCCTGGTAAGATAACAAAAAAAGGGATCGTGAAAAGGATCAATACCCTTGGATATCACGGCAGATACACCGATACAGAAAGAGGTACATCAACGCACCTGCTGTGGAAATAGTATTACAGACATAACATCGCCAAACCTGAAATAACTTTTTTCTATCTGAATTGAACATAATGGAGTATACTCCCCTGAAGATTTTTGAGGAAATAAATCGGAAGACAAGATTGTGGAGATCAGGAAAATTCTTCTTCGAGTTCCAGCATGACCAGGTTAAGCACTTCCTCGAAAGTTCGTCCTGTGTACTCCCTCAACCCTCCCATTTCGGTTCTGAGTCTGGCTAGAAATTCCCCC
>JAJYYD010000078.1 GCA_021801305.1 Thermoplasmata archaeon | reverse complement strand
GGAATGTAATTTTCAAATGGAAAGTTGAATATATCTATCAATGGACTCTGATGGGCAATTGGATATTTAAAGTATTATTTTCATTTTCCCGGAGGAATTAACCCCTTTTCTGTTATATATGATGATATGTACCTTGCAGGAGTTATGTCGAAATAGATATTCCTGGCCTGGAATCCGAGGCTGGTTATTTCAAGTGAGCTGTGCTCCATGAATCTTGGATATGTGGACATGGTGTATGATCTCTCAAACTTCAGTTCAAACCCTATGGAATAGAATTTCTTCCCGAAATGGTTCATTGACATTGCAAGCGGAAAAGTGCCTGTTTTGTGCACAAGGCTGTAATCACCCAGTATTGAATCTGATCCCACAAGGCAGAAGTCCGTTTCCTGGGATGCATAAAATGTGGATGCGTCAACATAGATTGTGCATGGTATTCCGGCACCCTTGAGGTATTTGGCCAGTTCAATTGCCTCCAGGTTGGGCCTGCTCTCAAGAAGCGATACCGTCCGTATATTCTTGGAATTCCTGTCCATTATTTCCTTGATCATTGAACTGTTGCTGATTGTTACGAATGACACCTTCTCCTGAAAAAGCCTGTCTGCATTCTCAACCGCCTTCATTGATGAAGTTTCTATCTCTGAAAAAAGGCCATGTGACATTTCAGCAGGATCTTCATTCTTCTTCAATGTTGCCTGGAGAATGGAGCATATATTCCTGACCAGTCCCATTCCGGAGAATGTTTTCCTCGTATTTTCCAGTTCATCTATTATCCTGCCTGAATCCTCTGCAGAAGGTCCTCCCTCCATAAAAGAACCGAGTATGCTGTAGGCTATGGTTACCGATCCGTTCAGGCGGTCCTTGCTGATCTCCCTCAGTTTTTCTGGAATAGTCATATGTTTGTCAAGCTTCAGTCAGAGTAGACCTCGTCACCCTCTCCGAACACATTTACAGGGTATGATTCCAGTGAAAACGGGTCTCCATTCCATACAGTAAGTGACGCAAGTTTGCCTTTTTCAATTGACCCAAGATCGTCAAGCCCCAGTATTGATGCAGTCTCGCTCGTTAGCTTCGATATGGCATCTTCCTTTGAGAGGCCGAACCTGAGAAGGTGCCTGAGTGTGTAGAATATGGTTCTCTGGAGAATAACAGGGTGATCGCTCATCATGCAGAATTTTGCACCGGATTCCAGGAGGTATTTTGTGTTTCTCCAGGATTCATGCTTGAGTTCCACCTTGTACGGGTGGCTGTCCATGGGACCATAAACAATTGGTATGTTGTTCTGCGCAATGCGCCTGAATGCCTCGGTGGAATGTATATCCACGCCATGGTTAAGGACAACCTTCAGGCCGAACTCATTCTTCAGCCCAATGAGCAGATTTGCGTCGTCCTCCTTGTGCGTATGAACCATCAGCTTGTATTTTCCGGAGAGAATGTCCATGAATATTTCAGTGAGCGGATCAATTTCATCCGGATCCTTCTTCCCCTTCTTGATAAGGTTGGAGGTTTTCTGAGCCTTGTACAGCGTTTCCCTAAGGAGCGCCATTGCACCCATCCTGGTATTTGGCCTGGTACCCTTCCATTCTGTAGTGCTTCTCGGGTTGTACCCCAGGGCAGCCTTTATTCCGATGTCTTTTACGAATGCGTCCTGTATGTTTCCCCTGAAGTTTCTCAGAAGGGAAGCCCTTCCGCCGATGGTGTTGCCGCTTCCGGGAAGAACTGTTGAGTAAAGCACTCCATTCTCCACCGATTCAGTAAAGGCAGAATCATCCATGTAAACACTGTCCGCCGCCCTTACCATGGGGTAAAGATTGTCCATGTGCTCGTTTGACTCGTCCTCCGATGAAGGTTCTCCCGCCCTCACCATGCCTATATGGCTGTGTGCGTCAATGAAACCTGGTGTAACTGTCCCCTCCCCTACCAGTTCACCCTCATGAGGCTTTTCATTGGTTATATCAAGTATATTCCTGTCAAAAGAAATATAACAGTTCTTTCGGACTGTTTTTCCGTCATAAAGCGTGGTGGCTTTTACGTATTTCATTCATGAGGATTGTCCATAAGCCTTAAAACTTATTCGATCAGGCTTATTGTATACGAACACATGAATTTGCCTCCGGGTTCAATCGTGATGAGGCCAATCCCATTGTTGAATGAATCTGGAGCGCCAGTCATTGGCTCTATGGCAACTGATTTTCCCTCTGCGTATTCCCCGTTGTAAACCTGGAAATATGGCATGTTTTCCCTTTCGATGAGTATGTGGCTCCTGCCGTTGTGCAGATGAAGATTTCCCCCTCCGAGGAAACAGTTGTCAAATACAGTTCCCGAGCTTGCAGACAACTGGTGCATGCTGAAATCCGTCATCTTTCCTGAAGGAAAATACTTGTCTTCATACTCCATCTTCTTGACAGGTTCATCCGCCGTAATATCCCATTCTCCATGAGTGAGAAAATAGGGATGAGTCCCGATCATGAGAGGCGAATTTTTCTCTCCTGTATTCTCGATCTCAAACTTTGTTGTGAAAGATTCACTGTCAAGATGATATTTTACAATATTATGCAGCCTTGAAGGATAACCCGGATCAGATAGCACAAACCCAAGCTCTACGGAATCCTCCTCCTTTTCCAGGACATCCCATTTAACGTGCCTGACAAGCCCATGTATGCTGTGGTTTCCGCTGTCAGCAGGAAGTTGGTATTCCCTCCCTTCGTACCTGTAAACATGATCCTTTACCCTGTTTGCATAGGGGATCAGCACAGCGGACCCGCCATGGGTCTCTTTACCGTCTGATGACTGCTTCAGTATCTCAACACCATCAATAAAAAGTTTTCTGACATAGGACCCCGTCTGGTCAATCTCTGCCATGGAATCCATGAATTTTATTTCCATGAGGTCGAACAAGACATAGAGCCTATTTTATTTTTATGATCAAATCTGCAAAGTCTTAATTTCATGTAGCGCATTCAAAACAGGTTGCAGGATATACAGATTACCAGGGATGTATTCATTTCGGACCTCTACTGCGTCTACCTCAGAGATATCTCTGCAGTTGTTGTATCAGATCTGCATCTCGGTTTTGAGGAGGAGATGAATCTTCATGGCCTCTTTCTCCCAAGGTTCCAGCTGAGCCATGTCGAAGGACTCATAGACAGCATAGTTGAAAGGTATGAACCTGAGACGCTGATCATAAATGGGGACTTCAAGCAGGAATTTTCCAGGAATCTCTCACAGGAATGGACTGACATAATACACTTCATAGACCGGTATTCCGATCACATGAAACTCAGCTTTGTCAGGGGGAACCATGATAATTTCCTCATGACCATACTGAACAGGAGAAACCTGGACCTCCCGGATATTTTTGAAACTGACAGGTATTTTATATATCACGGGGATAAAGACAGGGGCCTGAAAAAGATCACAATTCTGGGCCATGAACACCCTTCACTCGTTCTAAGGGACCAGATAGGAGGCGTATTCAAGATTCCTGCTTTTGTTTACAACAGTGAATCCGGTGTGATCATTACGCCTGCAATGAGCTTCTTTTCTTCCGGAACAGATGTGGCACAATCTCTTCTGAGCGATGAGCATTTTACCCCGGCCCTGAAGAATACTGACCCTGACAGGTACAGGGTCTATGGCATTACAGACGAGTTCGGACTTGTCGATTTTGGTTATATAGGGGACATAAGGACTGATGTGAAAAGGGGGTTTAAAAGAAAATAGTTCAATATTCAATAGCAATATGGTTGCATGGATTCCAGAGAACTTTTCAGCCAGTCCTCCAGGCTTTTTCCTGGTGGAGTTAACTCCCCAGTAAGATATTATGAACCATATCCTGTATTCATGAAAAAAGGGGAGGGATCCACAATATATGATGTGGATGAAAAACCGTATACAGATTTCTGCCTTGCTTTCGGGCCACTCATACTGGGCCACAGCCACCCGGAGATTGTAAGCGCTGTCAGATCAGCTGTTGGAAATGCAACTTCACTGGGGGCTCCAACCGAAAACGAGATCAGGCTAGGGAGCATGATCACGGCTGCCGTGCCTTCAGTGAAAAAGATGAGGTTCACCAACAGCGGAACAGAAGCCACAATGCATGCTTTGAGGCTGGCCCGGGGTTTTACCGGCAGGAATATAATACTGAAGATGGAAGGCGGTTTTCATGGATCACATGACTATGCCCTCATAAAATCAGGGAGTGGTACACTTACGTTCGGCAATCCGTCTTCCCAGGGAATACCTCCTGAAGTATCCAGGACTGTGGTGGTGGGACAGTACAACAATCCAGGGTCCATTGAGGAGATATTCAGGAAATATGGAAAGGACATTGCAGCGGTGATCACCGAACCAATTATGGGAAATGCCGGAGTTATAAAACCGGAAAAAGACTTCCTGGAGTTTCTCAGGGAGATCACCATCAGCCACGATTCCCTCCTGATACTTGATGAGGTCATTACCGGATTCAGGTTCGGTTTCCGCGGTTACCAGGATATAGCTGGTGTAAGTCCTGACCTGACCACAATGGGCAAGATAATAGGAGGAGGTTTTCCAATTGGCCTGTTTGGAGGTAGGGACGACATAATGGATAAGATATCACCAGTGGGGCCTGTCTATGAATCCGGCACATTTTCTGGCAACTATGTTACAATGGCGGCCGGAATTGCTGCCCTGAAACAGCTTAAGAACATGGATTATCAGGGCCTTGAAGCAAAGTCTGAAATGTTCGAAAAGGCACTTGGGGAAAATCTGCAGCACGATGAGAAATTTGCTGTGAGCAGGTTTGGATCAATGTTCCAGATATTCCTGGGTATTGATCATCCGGGAAGTTATGATGAGGTCATTAAGGCTGATTCCAGGAAGTTCATGAAGATGTTTCACTTGTTGCTGAAAAAAGGCGTCTATATGGCACCAGGACAGTTTGAGACCAATTTCATAAGTTTCGCACACAGCAAGGAGGATCTTGAGATTTCAGCCTTGAAGATAGCGGAAGCCATGAGGGAAACTGAAAAAAACTGATCACATGTTCATTATGTCGTCAAGGTCCCCGATCTCTTCCCCGTGAATTGCGATTTTCAATTCGTTGAGAAACTTGTTGAGTTCCCTAGGATCAGAATTCTCTATCATTTTTTTGAAAGCCACAGTATATGGTGACAATACCTTCTTTGAAAGTGAATTTGCCATTGCGGAAATTGCAGAATCAATGTCGGTCCCCTTGCTAATCTCCCTCTTGAACTCTTCTGCTTCCTCTTTCTGTTTGAGGCAGGAATAACGATACATATGCGCTATGAGATCATCATACTCGATCTCCTTCAGTTTTCTCATGGTTCTTTCTATCTCCCCATCCACCATATTCCCAGCTGCCAGGATCTCTTTCTTCTTTATTGACCTGTTCTTTTCAAGTACAGATTCCAGGCTTCCAATGGTAATGACATGAATACCGTCAATGCCTTCGTTCATGTTTTCAATATTGTCAGGTTTTGATATATCCACGTAGAACTTTGGTGTACCGGCTGAGACCATATCCTCCTTCGTTATCAGTATATCCGGAGAGGTTGTCGCAGTTAGCACAATGTCATTTTTCCTGATCTCCTCCTGCAGGTTCGCCAGAATGCTGAAATTCCCCTTAAGTATACTGGCCGCCTCCATTGCCTTTTCCGGGTTTCTTCCGCATACTGTTATGGAATCCGGATTTTCCT
>JAJYYD010000008.1 GCA_021801305.1 Thermoplasmata archaeon | reverse complement strand
GACCGAACTCCTGAAATGATGGAGACTGACAATGGAATGGCGGTTTCAATCCAGTACCATCCCGAGGCCTCACCCGGGCCGCACGATGCCAGATGGTTTTTCACAAGATTCAAGAATGACCTGGAGGCGGTTAATGCCAAGAGATAAGCGCATAAAAAGAGTGCTCGTTATAGGTTCCGGACCTGTTGTCATAGGCCAGGCGGCTGAATTTGACTATGCCGGGTCCCAGGCATGCCTGTCACTGAAGGAGGATGGTATCCAGGTGGTTCTCCTGAACTCCAATCCCGCAACCATCCAGACAGATTACAGCATGGCAGATCGTATATATATGGAGCCCATGGATGTTCAGACAATCAGGGATATTATCTCAAGGGAAAATATTGATTCAATACTTCCCACAATGGGAGGCCAGACCGCCCTGAACCTGGCTGTTTCAATTGGAAAAACTGGGATACTGAATGAGAATGTAAGGATAATAGGAACCCCTCTTGAAAGCATAATGCTTGCCGAGAACCGTGAACTGTTCCACAAACTGATGCTGGATATGGGTGAACCTGTTGCAATGTCATGGACAATAAGGAGAAACACGTACCTCAGGGACCTTGATGACATACCTGACAGGGCGGTTATTGTCAGGACCTCTTTTTCCCTCGGTGGCACAAGCGGATCAATTTTCAAAGGCAAGAAAGATCTGCTGGATTTCTGCAAAAGACTTTTCACTGAGACAGAACAGGATGAGATAGATGTGGAGGAGTCCATAGCCGGACTGAAAGAGATTGAGTATGAGATAATAAGGGATAATGCCGGAAACTGCATCATTATCTGCAACATGGAGAACCTTGATCCGATGGGTGTGCACACAGGGGAGAGCATAGTTGTGACCCCATCCCAGACCCTCAGCGACATGGAATACCACATGCTGAGGGACGCTGCGCTGAGGATAATAGGGAGAATAGGCATAAGGGGAGCATGCAACATACAGTTTGCACTGGACAGCAAATCCGGGAAGTACTATGTTGTGGAGGTCAACCCACGGACCTCAAGATCCTCCGCTCTGGCCTCAAAGGCCAGCGGGTACCCAATAGCCAGAATCTCCACAAAGATAGCACTTGGCTACAACCTGACCGAGATACTCAACCCGATTACAAAAACCACCTATGCTGCGTTTGAACCTTCCCTGGATTATGTTACAGTGAAGATACCAAGATGGCCATTCGACAAGTTTTCCGTTGACAGGACACTCGGAGTCCAGATGAAATCCATTGGCGAAGTCATGGGCATCGGAAGGACATTTGAAGAAGCACTCATGAAAGCTATAGCCTCCCTTGACAACCCTGAATCCAGGAAGTTGAGAATGTACATTGACGGCAGTGAACTGGATGAATTACTGTCAAAACCGTCAGATTTGAAACTTTATGCAATTTTCGAGGCCATATTCAGGGGTTATGAAATTTCAGAAATAAGCAGGATAACCGGTTATGAAAATTATTTCATACAGAAGATTGCAAATATTGTTTCCGCCCTGAAGAATGTGGGTATTGGGGAAATACCAGACAACCTCAGGGAGTGCAAGATGCTCGGGATCCCTGATTCACTGATATCTTCCTTCTCCAGGATCGGGGAGAAGGATCTGGTCAGGTACCGTATCGAGAATGGAATAAGCCCATGCTTCAGGGCCATAGACACATGCTCCGGGGAGTTCGAGGTGAAGATTCCATACCTCTATTCAACCTATTTTGAGGAGGATGAATCCTCTATTTTCCGGACTGAAAAAAAGAAGATCATTGTGCTTGGATCCGGGCCCAACCGTATATCCCAGGGGCTGGAATTCGACTATGGTGCGGTAAAGGCCATACAGTACCTCCGAAAATCAGGTTATTACACAATTATGGTAAACTGCAATCCGGAAACTGTTTCAACAGATTTCGACATATCTGACAAACTGTATTTTGAGCCCCTTACACTTGAACACATCTCGAATATAATAAACATGGAGAAGCCGGACGGTCTGATAATACAGTTTTCCGGACAGACCGGACAGAACATATCCCTGGATCTTGCGGAAATATTTGGGGAGGAATTATTCCTGGGGACGAAGCCCTCCCAGATCGTCAGGATAGAGGAGCGGACTGAATTTTCTTCAAGGCTTGAAAAAATGGGCATCAGGCAGCCGGCATTCGTAACCGTGAGAAACCTGGATGAGATGTATGAAAAACTTCCTGCCATTGGACTTCCAGTTATTGTGAGATCAAGCTTCATCATAGGAGGAAGATCAATGGACATAGTCTATGAAATGCCAGATGTTTCCGAAAGGGTTCAGGCCGTATTCAGGGAGAGACCTGGTTTTCCCGTGCTCATAAGCCGTTATCTTGACGGCGCAACTGAAGTGGATGTTGATTTTATATCCAATGGCAGGAAGAGCCTTGTCTATGGAATCTCTGTTCATATAGAGGAGGCAGGAACACATTCCGGGGATGCTACGATGGTCCTTGGCCCGGATACTGTTCAGGATAACATAAGGAATAAACTCAGGGAAATAGTGGACAGGATTACCATTGACTTCGGCCTTAAGGGCCTGTCAAACCTTCAGGTAGCTGTCAAGGACGATCAGATATATGTCATAGAGTTGAACGCAAGATCGAGCAGGTCTGTTCCCTTTGTGTCCAGGGCGACCGGGAAAGACCTGGTGGGTGATGCAGTAAATGCAATGCTTACCGGTTTCCTTGAATCTGGCGAGCCTCCTGTAAAAGCTTATTTTGTCAAGGTTCCCATTTTCCCCTTCAACAAATTCTCGGATCTGGACACGGTGCTGGGTCCTGAAATGAAGTCAACAGGTGAGGGCATAGGCATAGGAAATACCATGGAAGAGGCCATAATGAAATCCATGAAGGTTGCAAAACTGAGCATTGAAAAGATAGGAAATGTGCTCATAACAGTCAATGATCTTGACAAAGGCACTGCACTTAACATTGCCCGGAAGATAATGGGGGCAGGTGGAAAACTGTTCGCCACACCGGGAACACACAGTATGCTCTCTCAGAATGGCATAGAAAGCACTGTTGCATACCGGGTGGATGATGTGAGAAAGCCGAGTGTTGTGGACATCATCAATAATGGTGATGTTGATTTGATCATCAATACGCCTACAATGCTTTCCGGTGCCGTAAGGGACGGGTTTGAAATCAGGAGGCAGGCAATAAGGAAGGGAGTGCCGGTCATAACAAATGTCAGGCTCGCCGATCTTGTAGTAACTTCCTTTATCAAGAGCATCGGGTTTAAATACATGGACCTGAATGAATACAGGGTGATGAATTGAAGCTGGCTGATGCAAAACGTGATTTCGGGACTGTTTTTAATCTCATAAAAGATATGAGTCCTCCTCATCATTTCGAATTTTCTGATCCCTTCTGGGTACTGGTCACAACGCTTCTCTCGCACAGGACAAAGGATGCTGTCACGGATGCAGCAGCAAGGGCGCTCTACAACAGGTATGGCAGTGCTGAAAAACTTGCTGCTGCCAGCTATGACGATGTCCTCGCCATGATCTCAAGAGTGGGGTTCTGCAAGGTGAAGGCCGGCAGAGTCATTGATCTCGCAGGAATAATAGTGAATAAATACGGCGGAAGTGTGCCGGAGAGCAGGGAGGAACTCATGACCATACCGGGAGTTGGAAGGAAAACAGCCAATGTTGTTCTCTCGGATTCCATGGGAATTCCCGCCATAGCAGTGGACACTCATGTCCAGAGAATAAGCAAGAGAATAGGCTGGTCCAAGTCTGACGACCCTGAAAAGACAGAGGAGGCCCTTATGAAGATTGTCCCACGTGAGGAGTGGGTAGGATTCAATCCTGTAATGGTTGAATTCGGGAAAACAGTATGCAAGCCCATAGGGCCAAGATGCAGCCAGTGCAGGATAAACAGCTACTGTGACTTTTATTCCAAAAATAAGGATTAGGGTTTCAAACCGGGTTGGGCTTGAACCTCTCCTTTGCGTCCTCTATGATTGAGGTGACCTTCTTTCTCCAGTTTATGAATACTTCGGAATTCCCAGGGTATTCCTCGTATATGCTGTTCAGTTCCTTCATGCGGTTCATTGCATAGACCATGTTTGAAAATGCGTTTATGTTGCTCATTCCCTTCAGCACAAACTTGAATTTTGATGCAAGGCTGAGTTCAGGAACAAGCCCCAGTGTTATATCTGATGCCTCCTTTGTGGTAAGGAATTTCTTCATCCCGTAGTTGATGATGTTGTTGTTCAAAGACTGGAGATATATCCTGAAAACTTCCATTCCAGCGGTTCTCTTGCCATACGCATCGTTGTAGTCTATGTTGTAGTTCCACAGTCCGGATGTGCTGACATCCCCGTTATCAATTGCCTTCGAAGCGTTTTCCCCTGCAAGTATTCCTGAAACAAGGGCCGGCCCTATGCCTCCAGCACTGATGGGGTTTGGCATCACCATGCTGTCTCCGGCACCCATGTAACCGTTGAAAACGAGACTTTCCATCTGCCTCCTTACTGGCACAGACCATATACCCTTTCCATTCCCGTTCTTGTTCCAGAGCTTGAGGTTTTTAAGCGTGGGGTTCCATTTCACGTAGTTGTCGATGAGTGTCTGGAGATTGTCCTTCCTGTTCATCTTTGAATTTCTCATGTCAAGACTCCTCTTCTGGACTCCAAGCCCGATATTCACCCTGTTGCCGCTTTTTGGGAAAACCCATCCATAGCCCCCGGGGGCTATCTCGTTATTGAGGTGTATAAGCGCGTTGTCTGGATCGTAAAAACTCAGGTCTTCATGATCAAGGTCGAATTCATAGATATACCTGCCCGTTGATTCGATGTCATCTATATCCACTGATCTGTCCACAAATGGATTTTCAGGCAGATTTCTTCTCAATACAGTTGAGACACCGAGTGCGTCTATCACTATTTTTGCAGTATACCTTACGCTTTCATTCTTGCTGTTCCTTCCGTTGATGCCCGTCAGATAATTATTCTCAATTACTGGGCCCTGCACCTCGAACTCACTGTGGTACTCTGCTCCATTCTTGATTGCAAGCTGCAGAAGTTTTGCCTCAAATTCCGGCCTGTCCAGAGTGTATCCCACGCCGTCAAACGGGAATCTAGACTCCATATCCGGCGATAATGCTATGACTCCGTCCACCCTCCTGTCCAGTTCAGGCTTACCGAAAGTTATGCCCATCTTTCTCTGAACGAAATCTATGTGCGAACCGGCCACTGCGTCACCGCACGTCCATCCCCACACTGTTTTCTTTCCAACTTCACTCTCTTTGTTCCTGTCCAGCAGAAGTACCTTCTTGCCTTCCTTTGCTGCCATTGCAGCAGCCAGTGATCCCGAAAGACCAGAACCTGCGACAATGATATCGTATGAATGATTCGAATCCATAATAATCAAGCTTAGGCTCTGAATATAGGTTCATATTTAAAATTTGTTTAGAAACTATCCTGACAGAATCCTTCAGGGAATGTTATGAGACCGTAGACATAAATGCAATATTTTATGAACATAAGTGATATCAAAACCGACAAAGGAATTACATGGATTATGATGTCGTGATAATCGGATCCGGGCCGGCAGGTTCTGAAGCAGGGAAGATTCTTGGATCAAGAGGGTTCCGGACTGCGATTATTGATTCGAGAAATGAGATTGGAAACCCCATCAGGTGCGAGGAACTGACAAGAAAATCCATACTTGATTTCTTGAAGGTTTCAGATCATGAAAACATAATGTCAAACAGTTTCGAAAGCTTGTTGTTAAGTTTTGAAGGAGCTGGCGGCGATATTCC
>JAJYYD010000046.1 GCA_021801305.1 Thermoplasmata archaeon | reverse complement strand
CAATGAGATCGCTGAATTATGCACACAGATACCAGCTTCCGGTAATACATATGATAGACAAGAACCTGGCAAACACAACGGACCTTATACCTGAAATAGACAGCAAGAAGGTAAAGGTGATACAGAGTGTCCAGACAATGAAGAAAGAGGATTTCAAGAGATACAACCTGAACACCGAGAACGGAATTTCCGAAATGGGATTCTTTGGGAAGAACATATTCTGGATGACAGGCGACGAACACGATGAACTGGGACACGTAACAGAGGATTCCGAGGTCAGGGACCAGATGATGAGGAAGAGATTCAGGAAACTCGAAACGGCCGTTGCGGAGATACCAATGGAAGACAGGGTACAGCTTCTGGGCAATCCCAATGCCGAAGTTACATTCGTCACATGGGGAAGCCAGAAGGGACCAATACTGGACGTAATCGAGGACCTCAAGAAAGAGGATGTTTCAGCAAATCTCCTGTACATAAAGATGTTCGAACCTTTCCCGTCGGAATTTGTTCAAAAGATTTTGGGAAAGGCCAAGATCGTTATTGACGTTGAAAGCAACATGACAGCCCAGGCTGCAAAGGTGATAAAGCAGAACACAGGCCTGAGCATAGACAGGGCCATTCTGAAATATAATGGCAGACACATGACAGAGGATGAGATATTGAAAGGTACAAAGAAAATACTGGAAGAAGTGTCTTCCGGCAAGAAGATCGTTAACGAGGTGCTTGTAGATGGCGCATAATTTCAAGACAGATCTTGCAATTGACTGGTGTCCCGGATGTGGAGATTTCGGCATACTGACCTCCATAACACAGGCTATGACCGAATTGAACCTGGGGCCACACGATGTGGTTGCTGTATCAGGTATAGGCTGCTCAGGCAAAACACCGCACTACCTGAACATTGCAGGGGTCCATACCCTGCATGGCAGGTCCATACCCTATGCAACAGGAGTGAAGCTCTCCAACCCGAACCTGAAAGTTGTCGTGACCGGAGGGGACGGGGACCTTCTCAGCATCGGGGCTGGACACTTCGTTGCAGAGGGCAGGAGAAACAGCGGACTGGCAATTATGCTGTTCGACAATGCTGTTTACGGCCTTACAAAAGGTCAGGCTGCTCCTACCATGGAACTTGGGGAAAAGACAAAGGGGCTCAGCAGGGACAACATGTTCGGTCGAGTAAATCCCATTGCTCTTGCATTGACCTCAGGATACAGCTTTGTGGCAAGAGGATTCTCCTTCGACATGAAGCAGCTAAAGGAGCTCATAAAGAGAGCAATAATGCATGAGGGTTCATCTGTTATCGATGTTCTGCAGCCATGCCCTACCTACAACAACATAAACAGCATGGAATGGTACAGGCAGAGAGTCTACAAGCTTGAGGATGACAAGACCTGGGACCCGGTCATTAACCAGGAAAACAAGGCCAGCCTCTCCCAGAAATACCAGAATGCATACAACAAGGCACTGGAATGGGGTGACAAAATACCTACGGGAATATTCTATGACGACCAGACACTGGCGCCCTTTACAAAGAGAATCAACCACATAGTTCCATCATACCTTGAGAACCCTCCTGCAGTACAGGTGGTTTCAACTGGAGACGGATATACTGTTGTTGATCCGATGAAAACCTTTGCTGACAAGATCATTAAATGATCTTTCCATTTTTTTAAATTTTTATTTCAGGATAAGATTCAGCCCATAATATATGAACACCATGCCGAAGGAAACGAGTATCACGAAGCTGAACAGCTTGATTCCCTCGGCCAATTTTTTTCCATACCTGACCACTGACCTGTTGATTGCATAAGTCAGGAACGCGACCCATAATACTATCCCCAGGAACAGGAAATAGAAGGGTTCTATGCCGAATCTCTGGAATACACTGAGCCCTGCTGTGATCCACCATGCTATCTGCATGGGGTTCACGAGTCCCAGAAACAGCCCCGAGAAATAGTTCATGTTCCTTTTTTCGGAGATTGTGTTGCCGGAATACCTGGACCTGACAACACCAACGGAAAGGAGAATGAAGAAAATCCCCCCGACGAGGAATATGTAGCGGTCGTATGCACCCAGGTCAACGACAGACCTGAATCCGATAGTTATTATCATAAGGGTGAAATCTGCAGACATTGCCCCCATTCCAATCATGAAGCCTTTCATTACAGAGGTCATTGACCTGTCCACAATCATTGCGGTGATGGGCCCTGGCGGTGCCGCCAGAGATACTCCGAGAGACATTCCCAGCAGGATTGTTATTTCTATGATCATAGATGTGTGTCGCCCTATTCCAAATATGTTTATTAGAGATTTTGCAGTATTGGATTCATGGAATATGAAGACCTGAAGGATGTAACGGATTATCTCGGCACCACAGAAAAAAAGTTTGAGGAACATATCGATTCAGCAGGAGATATTTTCCAGTATGCAAGAACAACCACAAGGGGCAATGACTACTGGCAGGTTTCTGAACCGGAGTTCAGGCTTATCTTTGCGATTGCATCTGTCATGAAGGCCAAAAAAATTGCGGAGACGGGAGTCGGGCCGGGAACAACATCAACCGCATTCCTCAAGGCAATGGAGCCATTTGGCGGAAGACTCTACAGTTTTGACCTTGGCAGGAAATACGGAAATTCAGATGAGAGACCGGTGGGATTCGTGGTACCGGACAACCTCAGGGACAGGTGGACCCTTACACTGGGCGACAGCAGGGCAACCCTCGGTCCTGGTCTTGAGAAATACGGGCCTTTCGACATCTTCATGCATGACTCCGAACACACCTATGATCATGTGACTTTTGAGCTTAACACGGCAATAAAACACATGAAAGAACGCTTCATCATTGTTGTGGACAACTACAACTGGACCGATGCTCCTGATGACTTCGCTTCCTCCAACGGACTGAGGCTGATCCATCCGACGGACGATATGTGCCTTATTTTCAGGAAATAAAAAACAGTGGCTTCACCTGCCGGAATTGTCACTCTGAAGGAGTTGCATCCCAGATGTCGCTGATCTTTTCATCAATTTTTTCAGGCGGAAGTGAATCCGCAGGAACTGTTGTATCGATCCTTGCCTGCTTCCCGATGCCTGTTCCCCTGAATTTTTCCAGGTCCTTGTCCTCAACAAGGTAGCGCTTCACGTCAAAATAATTGCCAGCAACCCTTATGAATCTTGTTCTCCCGTATCTTCCATGGCTCTTTGTGCTTGTTGTGAGAAGGCCGAAGTCCTCAAGCTCAGTGAGAATATCGCTTATCCTGCGGCTTGAAAGCTGTGCATATCCAAGCTCACGGCATATGCTCTTGTAATTCTCAAATATTTCCCCTGTGAACATCATGGAACTGTCCATTTCCTGCGTCACAACCGCACTGAGCAGCACCATCTTGGACTGGGGCGGTAATGTGGCCACAGCTTCCCTCATGACATCCATTTCAAACTTGTCTCTAGCCCTGTAGACCTCCTTATCAGTGACCCTGGTTGTTCCATCCCTTATTGAGACCTCAATTGCTATACGCATAAGCTCCAGTGCTTTCCTTGCGTCGCCGTGCTCCTGGGCACCAATTGCAGCGCAAAGATTCAGGGCAGAATCGTCGATAGGCTTGGAACCTGAAATATTGCTTATCCTAAATGTCAGTATGTCCCTGAGTTCCGATGCATTGTAAGGGGGGAACATTATGCTCTCCTGGTTCAGCCTGCTCCTTACTCTTGCGTCCAGGGATTCCAGAAAGCCGGTATCGTTGGTTATGCCTATGAATGATGTCCTGGTGACAGTGGAATCGTCACTTAGCTTCAGTATGACATAAAGTGAGTCTGGGCCATTTTTCTTTATTATCTTGTCTATCTCGTCCAGCACTACTATCATGAACCTCCTTGACATGTTCATGCGCTTCAGCAGTTCAGAATATATCCTGTCCATTGGCCAGCCAAGTCCCGGAATTTTGTCTTCGTTGGTCTGGGAAAGCGCATTGGCAATTTCCACAAGAATAGAATATGGAGAATCAAAAACCTGGCAGTTGACATGGAAGATCTCTATTCCTTCCGGATCTTTCTCCTTGAGCATTTTTGTAACATAGGTTGTGGTTGAGGTCTTTCCTGTTCCGGTTTTCCCGTATATGAGCAGGTTTGACGGCCTGCTGTTGTGGAAAACACTGCTCAGTGTCCTCACCATGAGATCTATTTCCCTTTCCCTGTGCGGAAACGTTTCAGGCAGGTATGAACCCTCAAGAACTGTCAGGTCAAGCGTCTTATTGGTCATTTCGACGGAATATTTTTCAAACGGATTCATGTAAGATACCAGTGAAATATCAATAGGTCTAATGAGTACTAAAGATTTTTTGAACCGTATGTTGGATCAACTGCATGATCAAAAGCTTAATCTGGTGCATATGGAATTACCGGTGACCTTTCTATTTTCTTTATAAGCCCGACCAGGTACATTGAACCTGTGACCAGCAGGAATTGCCCTTTTCCAAGACAGTAGTCATATGCCTCGTATGGGTCCCTGATTGACCTGCTGTTCGCAAACATGTTTCCATACAGCCTCTGGAGCTTGTCCGGATCTATGGATCTCAAAGGCTCTTCGGGAGTGGTGAACACGATATTTTCAGAGATTTTTCTCAGTTCGCTGAGGAATGAAAATGGATCCTTGTCCGAGAGCATTCCAACGAGCAGCAATGGCTTCTCGTCTGTTATTTTTCTCAATGTTGAAGAAATTGCGACCGCTGCAGGAGGGTTATGAGCAGAATCAACCATCACCATTGGATCTTTCCTGATTATTTCCATTCTTGCTGGCCACCTGGTTTCCCATATTCCCTTTTCAATGTTCCGCTTTCCTATCTTTATACCTGAATTCTCCACCGCCAGTACCGAAGTTGCTATATTCCTGACCTGAAACTGGCCGATCAATGGGGATTTTATCCTGTAGCTGTTTGCTGGGGTTTCCAGAGTGAAATTGTTTCCTTCAATGGACATATCAAGTTCGGTTATTTTTGTGTCCGCTTCAACGGTCAACATCCTGGAATTGCGTCGCTGTGCAATACTTGTGATGGTTCTTACCACCTCTGGCTTATTGTCGCCAAGCACTACCGGAATTCCACTTTTTATTATGCCCCCCTTCTCGTATGAAATTGCGGTCAGGGAACCTCCGAGCTTATCTGCATGCTCAAAACCTATCTGTGTTATGACGCTGATAAGAGGAAGAATTATGTTTGTGGAATCAAGCCTTCCTCCAAGCCCTACCTCAACAGCTGCATATCTGCAAGCTGTGTCCCTGAAATAACAGAATGCCAAAAGGGTTGTGACTTCAAAAAACGTTGGATTCCGGTTTATCCTGGAAAGCTCCTCTATCTTTTCCTTATGGGCATCCAGGAACTTTTCAATGTAGCTGTCTGGAATTACATCCTTTCCTGAAACTATGCGTTCATTGAAGTCTATGAGGTGAGGTGATGTATATAGGCCGGTCCTGTATTTCTGCCTGAGAACATTGTAAATATAAGCTGAAACTGACCCTTTTCCATTGGTGCCGGCAACATGTATGCTCTGGAAGCTGTTCTGTGGATTTTCCAGAAGATTTGCAAATTCCTCAGTGACCGACAGATCAAGCTTTATCCCTTCTCTCTTGAGACGGTAAAGAAAGTCCTCGTGATTGGCGTCCACGGCACGTAATATTATTGTAATAGATATAACCACGTTTTAGCTTCATGGTGGAACACAACCCGATTATTTTGGTTATATAAAACCAGTAAACATGAAATACAGCATTTTCGATTCGGGGCAACATCGCGCAACTTAATTAAATACCAAAGCAATTTAGTTGACATGCAAACAGATCTTCTATACCTTAAGGACCCGTACCAGAAGGAAGGGA
>JAJYYD010000148.1 GCA_021801305.1 Thermoplasmata archaeon | reverse complement strand
CGATTTCCCTCACAATATACAAGATTATTTCCAGGGTGATAAACAAAATTTCCAGCGTAAAAACAAGATACAACCTCAGGAAGTTTTTCGGCCTTATAATAGGGCTGATTGACCTCATAATTTTCCTGTCGCTATTTGTAAAGGATACAAGCATATTGCTGGTTTCTGCAGGCTTATTTTCCGCAGGAATTGCCTTTTCCTTACGGGATCCAATCACCAGCCTCATAGCCTGGGTGGTTATAATCTTCTTCAAGCCATTTACAATAGGTGAAAGAATTAAGGTTGGCAACGAAGAGGGGGATGTCATAGACATAAACGCTTTCTTCTTTACCATAATGGAGATAAAGCAGTGGACAGCGGCCGACCTCTACACAGGGCGTGTCGTGGAGATTCCAAACAACCAGATAATGACCATAGAAATCATTAATTTCTCAAAAGGATTCAATTTTCTATGGGATAACATAGACATCCCATTGTTTTACGATGTGGATATAGAGGAGGTCACTGCAGTCCTCAAGGAAATAGCTGTAAGCGTAACCGGCAGGTTCTTTGAAGAAGCTAGGAAACAGTATGATAAAATGAAGACAAAGTACTACATTGAAAGGGGAATAATTGAGCCACAGGTTTTTATCTCATTTAACTCAAATTATATACTGGTAAACTTGAGGTATATTACGGACCTCTGGGACAGAAAGAAAACTGAGACAGCAATCAGCAAACTTATTCTCTCGGAATTCAGGAAAAGAAATATAGGGATTGCCTCGTCGTCAGTCATTGTGACAACAAAAAGTTCATGACCAAATCGTATAATACACGCTGGATGTTATTCCAATTTCTGATTCAACTTTCAGTGTCAGTAGAAAGAATGTAATTCCCGATAATGGAGTATATATCCATGACCCTGTATTGGAATAACTTGAATTTTTGCAGGAGATCCGGTGATTTCACAAGTATAGTAATTTTTTTTCTCAGGTTCTCCTGGTCGTTCATCTGGAAAAATGACGCTGCAATCATCAGGTTCTGCCCATCATCTTCCGATGCAACAAGTATTGTCCTGGCATCGGAAAAATTGAAGTCTTTCAAAGAGTTTTCATCAGCTGGATTCTCTTCAAGTATGAGGAATCCGGTCTCTTTTACCGGCTCAATAATTTTCTGGTCCCTGGTCATTATAATAACCACGCCCCCTTTTCCCTTCACATCCTTAAGGTACTCTGAAATATAGCCGGAAAATCCGCATACAAGCGTGTAGTTCTTCAGTCCCTTCAACTGCTGTTTTTTGAGTACCTCCACCAGACCACCAATTCTCCTCTCTATGATGGGTGAAATCAATATAACCATTGCTCCAAAAAAAGATGCGATTCCAAGCACGGCGAGTGAGATCGTAAAAAGCCTCGCAGTAAGTGTTACGGGGAGTATGTCTCCAAAACCGAGGGTAGTTACAGTCTCTCCGGTAAAGTAAATTGCCTGGCCTGCATTGAGTATGGGAGGATCAAAGCTCTTTCCCAGAAACAGGGTTCCTGCAATACCATATGAAAGGGTAAATACAATTGTGATAAATGATGCGGCGAACTCAATATTGATGAGCCTGGTCGAAGGAAATCTGTATATGTTTCTTGCTTTTAAAAGCCTGTAAATTACGTATAAGTTGAAGAAAATACCAACAAGTATGGGTATGAATACCGTCACACTGTTAAATCCGAGAAGTATGGTAACAATAATTATTAGCGAGATAGAGAAAATCCATGTTCGTCTTCTGCGTTCCCTCATGTTAAAACCGTTTCTTATGAGAATTAAGCCCGCAATTATGGTGAAAATTGTAAAATCCTTCTCATAGTCTATGAAAGACCGGCTTATAATATTGAAAATATAAACAGATGGTGAAAAAATCAGAATGATTCCCAGTATAACGGTCAAAAGGCCAGAAATGGAAACAAAGACTGGTATCCTGTCATCTCCTCCCGGTTTTTCCATCTTAGTAAGGAACTTCAAGGATGCTTAAATATTATTCTGAAAGCTTTGAACCTGCCACAATGAAGGAGGCTTTTTTGTACATTGGATTTATATCATGGATTAAAAAATAATCTATATTTGTTTGAACTATTGCAGATCCACATCAAAAATAAAAATCAAAATCTTAATAGAATATGAATAAATTAGTAAACATGGAACCATTCTATTTTAGATCATACTACTACTGTGTCAAAGGCGTTGCACACGACAGGAAAGAACTCGAGAGTGAACTGAAGAGGCTTAAAGATATAGACCCTGGATGTGTCCAGTACCATCTGGGCCAGAAGCATATATCCAGCTGGCTCAGGTCAATAGGAGAAACAGACCTGGCTGAACGTCTGGAATCAGCAGTTACTGTAGATCAGGCACTTGCTGTTCTATCAAGGCCAAAAAGTGCGTCCAGGACTAAAAAAACATCAGCAGCAGAAAAAACCTCCACTGCGAAAACAACCGGCACAGTCAGGCAGACAGCCAGAAAGACTGTGAAGTAATATCCCTCCCCGTACCCCGAGGTTTCAGCAGAGGTTAAAGCCATAAGATAAAGTTGGGATATTCCCATTTTAATCCATTCTATTTTTGCGCATTTATTGAGGTTTCCAGGGTAGAAAATTTAATGGAATAGCTTAAAATGGCAAGCTTTGCCGGATTCCGGCAAAATAAATATACTGCTGGCAAATGAAGAATTCCAATGGCAACATTATACAATCTAAAATGTCCAAACTGCGGAAAGGAGTTCCAGTTCAATTACAGTGAAATAAATTCATTTTCGGACCTCGGTATTGTGTTCAAGTATGGCCCTCATGCGTTTTCAGTCAAATGTCCACAATGTCGCAAAAGGACGAGATATCACGTAACCGATGCAGATAGGGCAGACAACAATTCAGGACAATTCGGGCAGTGAACCATTAGGCAGATTTTGGTACAGGGATAAATATTGTTAACAATCTTGATATAAAACGCACACCTGAAATATAAGTACATAGTTTTTAGTAGGGCTCGGAGATAAAACTCTGGTGACATAAAAAATGGCATTTATTGACGATCTGGCAATGGAACTGTTCACCCTTGCTTTAGTGGGCATAGTTTCAGTGTATATGACCGCATCAGTTTATCTTGAATACAGGAAAAATGGTGCAAAGAATATCGAGGAGATACTTAAACCAGGGGTATTTCCATTGGGTGTACTGGGAGTAGTTATCCTGATAATGGGATTTTATGGGGAAATGACATGGCCGCTTCCGGGCAGCTATAATATCCTCTTTTACGACCCTTACATGTTCATCGGAATGATTCTGGTTATGATGGCAGTAGCCATAGGGTACAGGCAGAAGCTCCAGTACGTTGGTATACTTGCTTTCTTTGCTGGAATAATAGCGATCTACTACGGCGCCAATGCATACATTGACAAGATGACATCAAGCCCAATTGCAATGCTTGGCCTATACATAGCGTTTGGCCTGACCGGAGTCTTCACCTTCCCCACAACACTCATATACGACATGCTGCCGGGAAGGGAGAAAGTCTCAAAGGGTTGGACTGTAATACTTGTATTGTTCTGGCTTGGCCTCATAATATCTGCAATACTGGCTGCCATAACAGCAATCGAAGCAGTTCCACAGCATCTCCTATCACCACCATAATTTTTAATATAATTTTTAAAACCAGTATTTTTCTATTTTTTTAAAAAATATCAAATCAATTTGTTTTATATCTATAAAATGTATTGAGCCTGAGACTACCGGGAAAAATCTATATGGAAAAATGTGGCCTCTGCGAAAGGGAACTGGGGGAAGACAGTTATCTTCTCGGGAATGAGCATTACCATTTTACCTGCGGTTATGATACTGCCCGTGAACTCAAGGAAGCAGCCGTAAATTATGCTTTCAAGATGAACAGCTTCGTTGCTCTTGGCATATCTCTAGTTAACAGGGAATTCCTCCTGAATCTTTTTTCAAACAATTTCAGGGAGAATGAAACCATAACGTCTGAATTCAACATGGGTCTTTGGAGGACAAATTCACCAAGCATAATAATCATGCCTCCTGAATCGCCAAAACCCACTAAAATAAGGCCTGTCCAGGGAGGAGTTTCAGTGGGGAACGTAAATTTTCCTGTTGCAGGCACAATCGGAGGCGTCGTGATAATCGATAACGAATTCTATATACTCTCCTCAGGAAGAGCTTTGGCACCGGAAAATTTTGAATTGAGGGATGAGGTGTCCCAAGATGCTTACTTCGATGGGGGAAACGAGAAGGACGTAATAGGGTTCCTGAGCTCCACCGCACTTCCAGTAAAGGGAAACTCAAACACAATGGACTGCGCAGTGGCCCTGGTCTATGAGGATGTAGGGGTGGCAGGCAGAATAGTAAGGATAGGGAACATAGGAAACACTGCTGAACCATCCCTTGGCATGAAGGTAATGAAAAGGGGTAGGACAACCGACACTACATATGGGGTTATAATTTGTACCGATGCCACTGTATCTGTCATCTATCCAGGTGGTGAGCACATTTTCCGTGACCAGTTCATAGTAGCCAGGGAAAAATCAAACTTTGCACTTTCAGGTGACGAAGGGGCATTTGTAATGGATGAAAACAAGAATGTTATTGGAATAATACTTGCTTCTTCAAGTGATATAACAGTTGTATCGCCAATCGATCCTGTACTTGAAAGATTTGGGGCAAGGTTGTTAAGAAGATGACAACCGGATAATGGCTGGGAATTCACTTTCAGCATCTCCTGTTTATTAACTGTTCCCTGATATGATCCAGAATACGACTAAAACACTGCAAACCCACCTTAACTGGCAGGTATTTGCCAATAGTATTAGTGCAGAAAAAACAGGATTGTGGTCAATCGGTTTACAAAAAAGAAATAGGTGGAAGGATGCCTTATCCAACAATTGCATCCATGTCGGGTTTTGGAGTTTTTGGGTTGTACTCCTTCAATGTATTGTATATGGCGTTGAGTGCCTTGAATATATCCTCCCTGCTGACCCATCCCATGTGGCCAATCCTGAAATATTTCCCTTTAAGCTCCGGGTGAACCCCTGCAGCAAATTCCACTCCATACTTAAGGGCATTTTTCACGAACATGTCAGAATCGATGTCATTCAGCAATACGCCGGTCACTGTGCTGCTTTCATAACCCTCCCGGGCAACAATTCCAAGTCCCATGGATTTAATCCCGTTCCTAAGGGCCCTGGAAAGTTCATTGTGCCTTTCAGACCGTTTTTCCATTGTCTCATCCATGATTCTCGCAAAAGCATTTCTCAGTGAAAATACAACTCCTATGGGTGGAGTGGCAAAATATCCGCCCTTACCTTCGAGTGACGTCTCCATTACAGGTTTCCAGTTGGTAAGATTCGTTACATATCCCGATATATTCCCTTCCGAGTATTCCTGAAAAAGCTTCTTTTTTACCACCAGCAATCCGGCTCCTGGAGGCGCTCCAATGGCTTTTTGTGAAGCAGTCAAATATATGTCTATGCCCCATTTTGAGGCTTTTACTATCTCTCCTCCCACACTGGCAACCCCATCAACAACAACAATGTCCCCGTGATCCCTGAATATGGGGGCATATTTTTCTACGGGGAACCTGACTCCTGTGCTTGTCTCCACATGAGTTGATATTATCATTTTGTAATGCTTTCCATTCAGCTCCTTCATGATCTCTTCATCGGATACGCAATAGCCGGCTCGGGATTTCAGAATTGTCAGTTCCACGTCATATCTGTTGAATATTCCTTCCCAGCGGTTTCCAAAGACGCCGTTGCTTATGACGAGAATCCTGTCCTTTTTGTGTAGAAACGTAGTTACAGATTCCATGGCAGTCGTTCCACTCCCAGGAATGATGAAAGGAAGGTAGCTTTCATCGCTTCCCATGACATAAAGGAGCCCAT
>JAJYYD010000036.1 GCA_021801305.1 Thermoplasmata archaeon | reverse complement strand
ACCAGCACTACATAGTGGACCCTGATGATCCGTCCACAATAAGGGCATCTTTTCTTGGAGCCAATTCATTCATAGGGATCCTGTACCTTGTGGGACTAATATTTTCCTTTTTCGTAATATGACCAGCATGGGTGAGAATACCCGGTATATTCTGCAAAATACTTTACCATATTGTCCAAATATAAAGGCCGGTAGGATTTAGCCTGATAATTTTTTTAAGTTTGTCAAAAAATCTGGTCAAGTATGAGGGTATCTAAAAAATTCAGCAGGAGATATATCGATCGTTTTTTCATAAAAACATCAGGCACTTTTTGGGCAGTGATCCTTGAGCCACAATATGCAGCTGCAGAAATTTATGAGAAAAATCGACTTGAATTAATCCTGGATATTCAAGCGTAAATTTCCGTATTATACCAGAAATTAAGAATCTTTGATTCAAATGACATCTGAACCAATTTCTTTCAAGCGGAATATATATGTAAGCATATTTATTTCCATGAAGAAAAAAATAAAAATTTCAGAGGTAATCATTTTGGTTATGGTTATGTTGTTGTATGCTTTCTCTGGGGTCAATATTCCCACTCACGGGTCAAAAAGAAGTGAAGAAGTTCTTTCCACTTATGTTTCCTATTCTTCAAAAACTGCTACTGTGAACGGCGGTTTATATTACACTTTGGGATATGACATGGGAAAGGAAATGTCAGGAACCGATAATTCCAGAAATCCTGGCTCCATCTCTGCTTTAAATGAATCGGGTAACAGACCTGCTGGATATCCTTTCAATGTATATTGCACTGAAAATCTAGCCGGCTTTTCAACTTGCGGTGTGCTGATAACCCCTGGCGGAAAAGTGAATATAGAGTTGAGATGGGAAGAGCTGCCTGGGAGGAGGGTATTACTTGGGGGAAGTTTTTCGGTATCTGGCAATTATAACACCGGTATAACCTCACCATTCTATAGCGTTGAAATAACAATTTCTGACACTTCAGGCTTTAACTGGTCTGTTCCAAACAGTGGAGAAGCAGGTTCTTTTTCTTGTCTTAGTTCTTTTTCAGATTTTCATACTACAGTGACGGTTGAATTGATAAAGAAATTTGGCCCATTGGAACTTCCTGATGGCCAGTATGAATTTGAAGTGGGTTGGTTCAAATGGAGCTTCACGGTTGACATGGAGCCAAGATGAAATGATGCCGAGAAAGAAATTTTCGCTCCTTTTCGTGTCAGATGCGGTTATTCTGATTTTGTTATTTATTTATAATTACACAAATATATTTGCAGTAGAGAGCAAGTACCCCTTACAAAATATAACAAGTTCGAACGGAAGTGGTGGGATCCAGCTTTATGTTACATTCTATACACGCCCATTTTCATTGTTTCTGTTCCTTGCTTTTGTAGTTTTGTATATAGTGACATTTGTGTATGCTTATAATTATATTAAGAAATAAATGTCTTTACGCTCTCAAGCATGAAAGAACATTGGACTTAAATCCCTGGATTGAAAGCAGAACATTTTCCAGATATTCCTTATTTCAAGAGAACTATGAATGAATACGGTCACTTTCAACATCCTTCAAGAATTAGTTAAGCTGATTTCACCCCATTTAATCACGATGAAAGTTTGGTTGGTAGAGAATACTAAAATTAATTGTTATCGGAATTCGATATGTTTAAATATCGGTTTCCGATACATAAGATAGTGACGAAAATGAATGGATATGAACATCATAACAGGTACGGAAAAGAAGAAGGGAAATGGGCGGATGATCGCGGAACAAGAATGCATGAATGCAGGGGACGCATGGGATCAGACGAGGGTCACATGGGCAGCGGGCCTATGAGATTCCGCGGCTTGAGACCAATTGTTCTCGATCTTATCAGTGACAGCCCCAAGAAGGGATCAGAGATAATGGCTGCAATGGAAAAGACAACGGAGGGGAGATGGAAACCCAGCCCCGGATCTATTTATCCTATGCTCGCAAGCATGGAAGAACAGGGGCTGATCCATAAGAATGCCGATGGCCGTTACTCCATTTCTGAAAGCGGGAAAAAAGAGATTGAATTCCACAGGAAAACAATGGTTGGTTTCAGGAGAAGATGGATGCCGGATGAACCGGAAGACATTCTGTCCCAGATCAACAGTTACATAAACTATTTCAACGATATTGCTGACGATCTTTCAGGACAGAAATCTGCGCTTGCTGAGCTGAAGAACCGCATCTCCGGGCTTATTGAAAAGATTCCTGAAGAGCCGGCCGACAAGAACAGCCAGTAAACCCCTATCCCTTTTTAAAGGAACTTTATTTTTAACCTTTTTTTAATTATTACACTGTTTTGGCAGGTAAATAATTAAGGACCGGACTAAGAAGTGCAGGATCAGATTTTCTGGATTTTCCTGTTTATTATGCCTTTCTCCTTCAGATTTGGATTTCTGAAAATCATGCCGCTGAATATCATGAAGATAACGATTGAACCAAGGCCGAATATATCAACTGCTGACCAGACCTTAAGTCCGTTGTATGCGAAGATGTAAAGGAATGTCGAACCAATGGATGGACCCAGTGCCCGTCCTGTGGAATTCAGCATGCCTATGAAACCCATATACCTGGCCATTTTCCCCTCTGCAGCTATCTTTGAGACCACAGTATTGATCACTGGGGACGTAAGGTTCTCGCCCATGGTTATTATCAGCATATCAAACATAAGGCCAACGAGATTATGTGAGAAGCTTACAATGAAGTATCCCACCGAGTAGAATACTGCACCCAGTATCATTATAAAAATGTCGGGAAATTTTTTCAGGCCCATTATCATTGGATACTGCCCTACAACTACTACTGTACCATTAACTGCATATATATAGCCAAGATCTGCTTCTGGTATTCCAATCTTTATGGATGCATAAACCGGGAAAGTTACACTGAACTGGGAAGCAACCATTGTAACGAGGAACGTGGCAAGCCCGAATACTATCAGGTACTTGTCCAGGACCAGTAAGCTGAACCGTTCCCCGGCTTTTCTTGTGTGGTCCCTTTTTTTCCGGTCCCTGACCGTGAATACGACCACCATGAACTGGACAAGGCTTGATATTGATACAAAAAGGAAGATTACATCCAGGCCGCTGTTGAACAGAAAAGATCCGATAAGGGGGCCTATGGCCCATCCCAGGTTTGAAAGAATTCGGTATATAACGTAACCTTTCATCCTCTGGTCGTCTTCAGTATAATCTGCAACTAGTGCCGAAGCGGCCGGAAATATAAGTGCTCCGGAGGTTGCCGAGATTATGAAGACAACTATTACAAATATTATTGGAACCTTCAGGATTAGCATCAGCGACAATGAAAGATAAAGGGCGAAACCAAGCATGCTTCCAATCACTATCGTGTTTTTTCTGCCAATTTTATCAGCAAGTCCGCCGCCCAGTAAGCTCACCACAATTGAAACAACTGACAGGAGAGTAAAAATGATCCCCACTTCATATATCGGGATTCCAAGATCAATATTGAAGAATATAGCCATGAAGGGCCATGTTGCACCGAATCCTATAGATCTGATTGATGAGGCGACGCTAACCCCCCAGAGCACATGATTTGAAAAAAGAAGACGTTCCCCAAGCGCTTGTTTTACCGTGTAGGGTAAATTCATGGGGTTATTAAAAATATGAGATCAGGACGTGAAATCCAGACCCTGTGCTATAAGCTTTCCTGAGATAGATTTCTTTACGACAACCTCTTCCCTTCCTTTATCCACAGAAGAAAACACATTCTGGTCTATTCCAAGAAATATGCCATCCCCGGCAAAAATCCTGAGGTCTGGATCATCAGTTGGATTTTCAATACCCACCTCCGGTTCTATAATTCTCTGGCACATACCGTCGGTGCATGGGGATTGTGATACGACAGTCCTGATGGTCAGGTACTTGCCGGTCATCAGTAACTTAACCACACCCCTGGAAACAGTTATTTTCCCCTTGCCAACTGGAATTGTTATATCGACCATGTTTTCATTTATTTATATTTCTCATTGTATGCCTTGATGGATCTCTCAATATCCTTTATGGCAGCTTCCTTTCCTTCCCAGCCGGTGACCTCCGTCTTCTTGTTTTCAAGTATCTTGTAGGTCTGGAAGAAGTTCAGTATCTCGTCCATAAGATGCACGGGGAGGTCCTTGTAAGTCTTCACATCCCTGTAATACGGATCCTTGGTTGCAACCATCAGGATTTTATTGTCAAGTTCGCCCTGGTCAACCATCTTCATGAGTCCTATGGGTCTTGCAGAAAGAACTATTCCTGGAAGTGTCGGATGCGTAACCAGAACCATGGCATCCAGCGGGTCCCCGTCGTCGTAAAGCGTTCCTGGTACTGCCCCGTAATCAACAGGGTAGACAACTGATGAGTGCAGGACACGATCCAGTACTACTCCAGAGAACTCCTTGGAAATCTCGTACTTGTTCCTGCTTCCCCTTGGTGTTTCCACAATAACATTAAGATCTTCAGGTGGATTTTTCCCTAGACTGACCGTATGCCAGTAACTGTCATTTTTTGAATTAGTCATTGTGTGGTTATTTTAAGTTTCTATTTATTTATTATGATTTCTGTTGGGACTCGGAATTCCGGACTGGCAGACCGGACGAGAGATAGGGTTGTGAATTGATCAGTGCAGATGGGCTGGCGGCATAAGTTATATTAGCCAACATATTATCTTATGTAAAAAGGTGGAATATTGTGGAAAAAACAGTTTCTTACAGTCCTTTACGTATAAGTTTCGGTGGTGGCGGCACCGATATCAGTCCTTTTCCAGAGAAATATGGAGGAGCCGTCGTTAACACAACCATTGACCGCGGGGTTATGGCTACATATGTGCCGGATCAGTATGGACTGGAAATTTCCTCCAGGGATTTCCTCAGGAGTTTTGTGCTTAATGAAAGCCCTGGAAGCAAAGATCTGCTGAACAAGATACTTGGTCTTTTCGAAATGCATGGAATACTCAGGGGAAGGGTTGTGCTCAATGGCGATGTGCCTCCTGGTTCAGGACTTGGATCTTCCAGTGCACTTACAACCTCCCTCCTAAATCTCATATATCACATAAAACATGAAAAGAGGACGTGGAGGGAAATTGCAGATGAAGCTTTCAGGCTCGAGCGGGACTATTTTGGCGTGATACTTGGAAAACAGGATCCTTTTGCCATATCAATGGGCGGATTCAAGTATATGGAATTTAATGGGGACAGTGTAGATTCAACTCCACTAAACCAGTTTTCTGACTTCATAGGGGACCTTGAAAAAAGGACACTTCTCCTGTATACCGGCAAGACCAGGGAAAGCTCACAGGTATTGAAGGATCAGGTTGCAAGCTCTTCAATGGGTGATGAGAATACCCTAGTCAATTTAAAAAGTATGAAAAAAATAGCCAATGATATGAAGTTGTGTGTCACAACAGGAAATTCAGACAGATTCATAGAACTTATTAACGAAGGGTGGAAGATCAAGAAAAAATTCGGGGAAAACGTCACCAACAGAACCATTGACGAGATTATAGAAAAGGCGTTATCCTCCGGAGCACAGGGAGCAAAACTTATGGGGGGCGGATCCCAGGGATTTATACTGATGATTGCCAGGAAGGGAGAAATAGAAAGCCTCCAGAAAGAGATGATGACCTTTTCTGATCTTGTCATAAGGGTGAATTATGACTACGAAGGGATCAGGATATTCTGATCCTGACATTTGGCGGCTGATCCTCATCTTAGATAATGAGTATTTTCAGTTTTCTGTTCCCTTTGACTTGTATATGGCAGTTGCTGTTTAAGCATAAAGTCAGATCAGCCTGTTTTCGAAAGCAATAAAATCCAGGAGAATGCGGTAAGTAAGCCCCCATACTGTCCAGTCCTGAAAGAGAAAAGATTCGTAACCTGATTCGGTCCTTGATGC
>JAJYYD010000127.1 GCA_021801305.1 Thermoplasmata archaeon | reverse complement strand
CTTGTTACGCTCCTTTCACTCATATCATATGGTGCAGTGGAAATAGCGGGAAATGGAGTCCAGACATTAAATCTGGCATTGGTTCTGGCAGGAATTGTATTGATCATACCATTTGTGCTTGTTGAAAGAAAAGCCAGGGACCCTGTCATAGTGCTGAAGGCTTTCAGGGAGAGAGTGCTTACATTTTCACTTCTGGCGGCAACTCTTCAGGCAGTTGGTTATCTTTCAGTGCTGTTCATACTCATAATGTATCTCCAGGGAATAAGGGGATTCAGCCCACTGGATTCTTCACTGCTTCTTGTTCCCGGATATATAATATCCAGCTTCCTTGCCCCGAAAATGGGCAGGTTCTCGGATAAATTCGGGTCAAGGATAATGGCAAGCACCGGAATTTTCATGATGGCTGCAGGAGTCCTGGTTTATCTTCTTATGGGGATCAGCACAACCCTTTACCTGGTCATTGCAGGATCCATAGTTACAGGCTTTGGAGGGGCAATGTTCTGGCCGTCCAATAACAGTGCAGTTATGTCCGGTGCCCCAAGGGAACTGTACGGATCAATTTCCGGGCTTCTCAGAACGCTCTCCAACATAGGAACTCTTTTCAGTTATGTGATCGCCATATCCATAGCCGCACTTTCTGTCCAGAGATCTGTGGCCTTTGAGGTTTTCCTGGGGGTGACAAAACTACAGGGTGGAGTTTCGGCAAAATTCCTGACAGGCATACATGCGGCACTCATAGCCAGCTTCGCCATACTCATAGTGGCTGGATTAAGCTCACTTGTGAAGAGCAGGAAGCCTCAAACCGGAAAGACGCCGGAATCCTCAGGTGCATGGAACCAGGGAAAGAAATGATCTCGAAACAGGAGAAACCTGATGCTGTCTCTATTGAATTTGAAATGGATTATTTATATACAGACTGCAAATTGGGTTGAATTCCGGGAGGAAGGCTTCACATGATCCAGATAAACAACGTAAGGAAGAGGTACAGCGACGGGACGGAAGCCCTTAAGGGCATCAATGCCAATATTGGAAAGCGAATCACTTCTGTCATAGGCAGAAACGGGGCTGGAAAGACAACTCTCATGAGGATACTGTCAACCCAGCTTGAACCTTCTTCAGGCGAGGTTATCATTGACGGGCTGGACGTGATGAAAGATACGCTTGAGGTGAGGAAGAAGGTGTGCAGCATACCACAGGAGGCAACTCCCATCGGCATACTCACCCCCCTGGAACATGTCACTCTTTACCTGCTTGCAAGAAAATTCCAGTACAGGGATGCAAGAAGGGAGGCAATGAATGCACTGGACAGCCTTGGCATACTTGAGTATAAGGACAAGCCATCTGACACGCTTTCTGGGGGCACGAAGAGGAAGATTTTCGTGGCAATGGCAATAGCCTCCAATGCAGATACGGTTTTCCTGGACGAACCCACAACCGGACTGGACCCAGTTTCCAGAATGGAGGTGTGGTCTTCCATCAGGAAACTGCAGAGCAACCTCATAGTCACAACGCATTACATGGAGGAGGCGGAGGAGCTTTCGCAGGAGGTGTTCATGGTTGAGGGGGGACTTGTTATTGAAAAGGGTGAGGTTAAGGATCTTCTTTCAAGATTCAGGGGAAAGGTCAGGGCTGAGAGCCATACACCACTGGATGGCGCCATACGGATCAGCAACACCTTTGTGAAGTACATAGACGAAGATGATGCATCTGAATACATCCGCATGGGATGCACAGTAAAGAAAGTGACACTGGATGATGTATTTATTCTGAGGGGAGTGAGCATTGAATCCTAAATTTTCCCTTTACTTCGCCTGGTACTATGGTTTTCGTGTAATAGGCAGGGGTCCATCATATGTCATAGCATCAATAACCACACCCCTCACACTTCTGTTCCTTGTATACGTGCTTTCCAACGGAACACTGGTACAGTACGCAGTGGTTGGAGGGTTCGTTACGCTGGTGGCATCAAACGGCCTGACAAGTGCTTCTGACGCTGCGTTTCTGAGGCTCCAGGCCAAGATCCAGGATCTCTTCATAGCCACCAGCATATCATCCATTGACTACATGATAGGACTTACACTTAGCTTCCTTCTTTTCACTGTACCTGGACTGGCCCTCTATTCAGTTCTTGCAATTCTGTACCACCTCTTCAGCCCAGTGAGGGTTCTCATAATGATAGGTGTGCTGGTGATGCTGACCCTGTCAACATCGGCAATATCGTTCATCATAGCCGGTGCCATCAAGCATATAAGGAACGTATGGGGCATTACGGGTATACTGTCCATAATAATGACAATACTTCCCCCAACGTTCTACCCATACACTTTCCTTCCGAAAGACATACTGTATGTGCTGGCAATTTCCCCTGCAACCCCGGCTGCTATAATCCTGCAGGGCACATTCGGACTTTCTCCGGAGTTCTATACCATGATCTTTGTGCTCATTGGTGAAACGGTCGTGTACCTGTCTCTTGCAAAATACTTCACAAGATGGAGGGAGAAGTAGTCAGGCATCTCTGAAATTCCTGTATTTCCTGAAGAACAGGAGATCATAGGCCATCTTTATTGATCCGGCTGAGTAGAATACAGTGGCAGGCATAGCGTCTATAAGTATGGATGATATGAGCGGACCTGGCACCTGGAAACCAGTCCTGACACTGTTGAAGACTGAGTTTGCCTTTATGCGGTATTCTCCCGGTATTATTGTGTTTGTGAAGCTGTCCCTTGCAGGTACATCCATCTGGCTTGTTGTCTGCCTCAGGAAAAGGAAGAGTTCGCTTATGACAAGGCTGTGGTAGATCGGTATGAGGATGAGGAACACATTGCTGACCAGGTGTGTATATACCATTGTTCTCACCACACCCATCCTGTTTGACAGCTTTGATGAGAGAAGTATGGAAAGAGCCGTTACAATGTTCACGATCAGGAAAATTATGCCTGCCTCTGACAGTGTTATGTTGTAGACATACTTGAACCAGAGAGAAAGAATTGCGGTATTTACCAGGCCTCCCCCAAGGGCATCCATTGAGAAGAGGTATTTCATGGATCTTACATTTCCTGAAGTTTTTTGGTCCATTACAACGTTGATCTTCTTTTTCTCAACTTCAGGGAATTTCACCATGGCGTAAGGGATGAACTGGGCAACTGCCATTACGAAGTCGATGAAGAACAGAAGATTGTAATCCGGTACCCGGTAAAGCAGCAGGCTGGCAGAAGCCGCAGCTCCAACACCGTAAGATGAGAAATTGTAAACTGAAAATGCATGGTTTTTGGACCTTCTGTCCGTTTCGTAATGGCTTATGGCATACTGCTCAATTGCAAGGTTGGCAGTAAGATCCCTTCCGCTCAGGGAAATGCCTCCCACAATAACGGCCACAATGTAGAATATAATGCCGTGGTAAAGGATAAGAAGCACAAGTGAAAAAGAAAGGAGTGCGGCAAGGGTGAACGCCCTTGTTCTGTTTCTTATCTTTATTACGGGAAAAAGATACACGAACAGGGTTGAGGAAACCATGCTGACAAAGAGTGCAATTCCTATCTCTATGCTGTTATAGCCGAGGCTTGAAAGATAGAACGGGGATGACACAGCAAGTGTGGTGAATATGAACGATCTTATGGATTTCGATACAGAGAGTTCGTAGGTAGTCCGGTGCATTCCCATGCCATAGCAACTCATATTACATGTTTGTTTTCACTTTCCCTATTGCTGTTAGGGACTTCAGATCTTTGCAGAATTTTCAGATATTTTTTCCGGTTCGCAAATATTTTAAGTCTTGATAAGATGCAATTTCATGTCAAGAACAGTATCGGATGTTATTATTGAAACACTAATTGACCTTGGAATCAGGAGAATTTACGGACTTCCTGGTGATTCACTGAATCCTCTTGTTGATTCCATAAGAAGGCATGACGATAAAATAGAGTTCATACAGGTAAGGCATGAAGAGGGGGCTGCACTTGCCGCTTCTTTTGAGTCAAAGCTGACGGGAAAAGTCACGGTATGCATGGGAACATCCGGACCGGGATCCATACATCTCCTGAACGGACTTTATGATGCAAAGATGGACCATGCCTCTGTCATAGCACTGACAGGACAGGTCGAAACCGATCTCATCGGCACAGACTATTTCCAGGAAGTAAAACTGGACAGCCTTTTTGCTGATGTTTCCGTATACAGCACCACCATCATGAGCCCTGAAAGATCACAGTCCCTTGTGCTGAGGGCACACAGGGAGGCACTCATGAGGAAGGGTGTTTCACACCTTACCCTCCCGGCTGATGTACTGCGGCTTCAGTCAGATGAACCGGAGAATGTCACGGACGATTTCTATCCCGTGCTGAAATTCAATCCTGACCTTGGAAAGGTGAATGATGCCATCAACCAGTCAAAGAGGCCGGTGATCCTCATAGGCAAGGGCGCAAGGAATTGTGGTCCGGCTGTGGAGGCACTTTCCGAGAAAATCGGGGCGCCCATCATATATGCATTGAACGGTAAGGGAATTGTTGATGATCTTGACAGGAAGGTCATGGGAAGCCTGGGCCTCCTGGGGACCCGGCCTTCGTACGACGCAATGAAGAAGGCCGACCTGCTCATAATGATGGGGTCATCATACCCATATATCCAGTTTATACCTGAAGATCTCAAGACCATACAGGTCGACATAGACCCGAATTCAATAGGGAAGAGAAGGAGATCCGACATACCTGTTATCTCCGACACAGGACAGTTCCTGGAAAGGCTTAATGTGGCAGAAAAACCAGAGAAATACTTCATGGAACTGCAGGATTCCAAGAAATCATGGATTGAGGCACTTGAGAAGGCGGAAAAGTCTGATGAGGTCCCGATGAAGCCTGAAGTGCTTGCAGCAGCAATATCAAGGCATGCTGACAGGGACGCAGACATAATTGTGGATACGGGCAATGTTACTGTGTGGGGAGTCAGGAATTTCAGGACAAATGCAGGAAGAAGGTTCACATATTCATCCTGGCTGGGAAGCATGGGCATTGGAATACCCGGATCTGTGGGAGCATCCTATGCATCTGATAAACAGGTCATAGCCCTCATAGGTGACGGAAGTTTCGCAATGACCATGATGGAACTAGTTACAATAAAAAAATACAACAGGCCTGTGAAGCTGTTTGTTTTCAACAACTCAAAGCTCGGAATGATAAAGTTCGAGGAAGAAGTAATGGGATTTCCCGAATACGGAGTGGATCTGCAGCCCCTGGATTTTGCAAAGATAGCTGCGAGCATAGGGATACACTCCATACGGGTTGAAAAACCTGGAGATCTGGATAAGGCAGTTGCAGAGGCCCTCTCCAGGAAAGGTGAACCTTCAGTTGTCGATGTGGTTGTTAGCTCCAAGGAAGCACCAATGCCTCCTAAGCTACAGTTTGAGCAGATAAAGGGTTACGTCACTTCCCTTCTCAGGGAAAAACTTGACTGATCCCCTTTTTTCCCATCATAATTTTTCCGGTACCAGAACCCTGTCGATCACATGAACGTTGAAATTCAGGACTTTCATGCCTGATCCTGTTATTTTTGCATCATTTATCCTGATTCCGTTCTTGCCTGATTTTCTCATTATTATTGGTGTTCCCTCAAGCGTGAGAACTCTTGCTGACTTCCTGTCCCTCAGGAGATTTGCTATGTCCGAGGTGCTTATCTCACCCCGAATCATGTGATATTTCAGGAGTTTCCTCAGCCTTTCTTGGTCTCCTGCAACAATACCGAATTCCTCATCAGGTGCCATGGAAAATGCGTCACAATTTGGCAGGAACAGTGTAACTGGAATTCCCCTCCTGATCTCCTTTTCAAGCCCGGACTGTTTGATGAGTTCGATGAATTTTTCGGACGGAGTTTCACTATGGTTTTCCAGCGGTCTTTCGTACATCTGGAGTTAGAATTAATAACGGTTTCAAAAA